>JBFFMG010000012.1:0-23233 GCA_041554215.1 Labilibaculum sp. | reverse complement strand
CTAGCTATGCCAATTTTTTAATTCTAAATAAATGCGTTCTTGTTCCAACATTTAACGATAGCAAAGATCGGATTGCATTGCAAATAATCGCAGATTGTTTTCCCGACAGAGAAATTATAGGCATTAGCGCTATTGATATAATTTGGGGCTTTGGAACTTTGCATTGCTTAAGTCAGCAAATTCCTGTATAAATCAGATTTCGGGCTACCAAAATATATCAAAATAAAAAAAGTGCAGTTCAATGAACTGCACTTTTTAAAAATCTTACTTTTTCTTCTTTTTTGCTTTAAATTCATCCAAATCAATCTTATTGTCGGAGTTTACATCTTTTTTAGCAAACATTTTCTCCAATTTAGCCGCATCAAGTACTTCTCCTTTTTTATTCTTTTTCCCTTTCATTCCTGCAACAAATTCGGCCTTATCCAAAAATCCGTCAGAATTGGCATCTATTTTTGCAAAAATATCTTTCTTTTTCGGCTTTTGTTCTTGAGCATTCACTTGAGAAAAAACAATTAAACCAATGGCCAGAACACCAAGCTTTAAAAAGTTAACTTTCATCTAATTCATTTTATTGTGAGATTAATTTTCACTTTTGGCAACTGTCAGCAGTTGTATCGTTTATAAAGAACATTCTCTATGACTATAAAATCAGAAAAAGATTTAAATAAAATGCATCAAGTTCTCAAAAAAAGATACATTAAGGTAAAGCCAATAAAAAAGACTGCAAATATTCTTTAAAAATCGTAACGAATACCTGTAAAAATACCAATCGAATAGGGTTTATATTGGTACTGACTACTTGTATTAATGGAGTTCAAATAATATTTCACAGAAGGTTCTAAGCCAATTTGCAGTTTTGAATTCAGCCTATATTCCAATCCAAAGCTAAATTGAGAACTAAAATTAGTTGCTCGAATACCTTCTATCTCTCCTATTTTCTTATTTCCTCCATCCGACTGGTCATATACACCATTTCCAACAATCATATTGGCGCTTATTCCACCAGAAACAAACACCCCAACCTGTTTTTGAATCAGATTGTAACGCATCAAAAAAGGAATTTCTATTGCCTTAAAACTTTGTATTAAATCCGCTGATGATGAATATGAACTGGAATAAGAACTTGCAAATTCATCTCGGGCAGGATCAGCCATGGGCAAATTACTACCCCCACTCAATCTTATAACACCTGCAGAAGTTACAGATGGATAGGAAACCACACTACCTAATAATTTTTCTTCAGGAATCAGATTTGCATCAGGATTCGAAGTTGCATCCGCAGCCCAATCTCTTCCACCTCTACCAGAACTCAAATCTTGTCCGAACCGATTGTATACAATTCCTGTCTGAAAAGCCAACTTCTCATTCATAGCATAATTCACTTTCGCTCCTCCTCCTACACTCCAAATACCAGATTCAATATTACTGCCTTTACTGTCTCCCGAATAAGAAGAATAAGTAGAAGATACCTGACCAATTATTGACCATCGGTTTTCTTTATTTTTCTCATGACCTAATTGCTCAATGGTCAAAATATTTTGCTGAATCTGTATTTCATCCGCTAAAAGCGCATAATCCTCTGTCTTATTCAATTGACTGGTGTTTGGAACCAATTGAGATGGAAGATTATATTCGAAATTTGAAAGTTTTTCTTCCAGTGTAAGATTCATCGATACATTCACAAATTCACTATCTACAAAAGCCAGGTCTTTATCTTTGGATAAAAATAGAATGTCTCCGTTGGATTTTTTTATATCAGTGTCATTAGATTCTAATAACTTTTTAAGCTGACTTCCCACGCTACTATTGGCAAATATTTTCTGAGAGTTATCATCACGTAAATTTTCGTTTTGAGATGCTTGGCTTGCTATCTGGGAGTTAATGTCATTTACATGTTTTTGCGATGTTCGATTTGCAATCATAACTTCCCCTTCTCTATTTTCAGGAGTAAACAATCCCGATGAAACATTCGCACTGTTTGTAAGCTCTCTTTTTATTTTTGTGTCTACTCCCAAATCTATTTGCTGATTTAAATCTTGTACTGAATCATTTTTTAGTGTTGTACTATTCTCTGAAAGAGTATTTAATTGCATGTTATAATTTAGCTGTCCCATAAAATAATGATTGCCTAAGGCTAACAGTAAAAGAATAGACGCTGCAACACCTGTCCACATATAAATTGCAAACAATTTCTTCTTTTTGGCGGCCATCAACTGGTTGTTTATTCCTTCCCACACTTTAGGGTTTGGAGGAACAGACAGATTTTTTAATCCATCGGCAAAAAGACTATCCATATGTTTATTGTCCTTTAGCATACTCTCAAATTATTCTCTTTTACCTTTAAGTAATCACTTACTTTTTGTTTTAAGATTGCTCTTCCTCGAGCCAAATTAGATTTTGATGTTCCCACTGATATGTCCATCACTTCAGCAATTTCGTTGTGTGGATATCCATCCAAAACGTATAAACTAAATACCATTCGGTATCGATCGGGTAATTCCTGCACCATTTTAAGCAAAGCATCTATGGAAATATCCGATTCTGAATAGTTCTCATCTCCATCATCTTCGATATCGATAAACTCCTCTACAACCTGAATTTTCTTCGCTTGTCGAAATTTTTCCAGGGCAGTATTAACGATTATTCTCCTCATCCATCCTTCAAAAGATCCTTTAAACTGATAAGACTTAATATTTTGGAAAATTTTAATAAAGCCATCTTGCAAAGTGTCTTCTGCTTCGGCCAAATCTTTAGAATAGCGCAAACTCACCCCTAACATTTTAGAGGCAAATTCTACATAGAGAAATTCTTGTGCTTTCAATTTCCCTTTAATGCAATCCTTTATAATTTGATCCAATTGATGGTTTTCCAACTTCGTTCTTGGTTTAGCGCAAAACAGATTTATCTATTAGTTGCTGCAATTACAAATAGGTTGCTTTAAAATTACGCTTTTTTTAAATATTTTAATCTACAATCCTCCTTTACCACTATTCTAAAGCTAAATCAACAAAAAGAGGATATAGAAAAGCAACCAATTTCATTTTTCACCATCAGGAAAATATAAGTCAATAGAAATATCAATTTTTTAATTACTGAAAATGAAAAGTTTAAAATTTAGCCTTCTATTATTGATTTCCATATCAATATTACCTTCATGTGACACAAATGAATATAAGGAACCGGAATTTAATGGAGTTGGTGATGTATTTGTACGCTGTATTAAGATAGGTGATGAGACACAATACGCTGCAGCATTTTATGCCTACACGAATAAAAACATTTCGGAAGTTACCGTTGAAAGTCCTGAAACTGATACTCCAAATTATGAATTAGGTGATTACATGACAGAAAAAAGAGTGTTTAGATTACTGCCTGAAGCATCAGACTATTCCTCAACAGATATTACCAATGGAATTTACAAATTTGAAATTGTTTCAGTCGGACAAGAGACAATTCGAGTACAGGACAAACTGTTAGATTCAAGAATAGAACCTATGGAAATAACTAATTTCACTTACACAAAAGAAGAACATAAATTTGATATTTCTTGGAACGAATTGGAAAATGCAGACATCTACGTTGTAAAAATTATGACTGAAAAAGATGGCAAAATTCTTTATGTTTCAAATCGATTATCAACAACAGAATATGAGTTTAACGAAAACTCGAAAAATTGGAATTATGAAATTCAATTAACTGTTGGCACCACTTACCTAGTAGGCGTATTTGCATACGAATTTGAAAGTGCAACTGCCACTGATGGATTTGATTTCAATAGTGAAACCGTAGAATACAGAGAAATAGTTTGGTAAAACAAAAAAACTCGCCTTCCCAAAGGAGGCGAGTTTTTAATGTTGATCGTTAATTAATTTCTGAACCTATTTTAAATCAGAAAGCAGTATTCTGACTAATTGTTCCAATTTAGAAACCGATACCTAAAATAAGGTTTGCAGTTTCTGCCTGAGGATTGATACCAATCTTAGCCCAAGCATTTAAAGAAAAGCTATCTGTAATTTTGATTTCTCTTGTTGCAGTTGCTCCAATATTTACAAAACCTACACTTTTTCCATAAACTTGATTTTCAAACGGATTAAGACCTGCAAATAAAGAAACAGTCTCACCACCTATTTTAACTGGGTAACCAAACTCAACATAAGTTGAATAATTCTGATTCCCTTCTGCATCTAAATCACGCCCATAAAGCATGGTAGCTACACTAAGACTTAAAGGAAACTGCTCTGTAAAATAAAAATTAAAACTTGCATCAACTAAGTGATTCGTAGTCTTCTTGTCTAAATCAAGATAGTTGTAATCGTCGATAGAAGCTCTGTCTCTGTTTGCGAATAAATCCCAAACTGCAACATTAAAATGATCACTAAACTTATATCCTACATGAAAATCGAACTCTGAATAAGTATTATCGAATGCATATCCACCCCAAGCACCAAATGTGAAATTCTCGTTGGTATAAGCCATATCCATTTCGAAATTAGCTGTATTACTTACCATGATACCTCTCCAGTAGTGACGAGTAGTTACCGATGGACTAACTGAAACTTTACCTTGTGCATTAACAGTAAGGTTTGAAGCCATTATTATTACCAGAACTAATAATGCTGATATTTTAAATGTAATTTTTTTCATCTTTATTTAAATTAGATTCTAATGAGATTTGGAATATATGCTACTCCAAATCTCATTTGATAGGTTAATTTTTGTAGTGGTTAATTTTATTATAAGAACATAAAAAGTACTGCTGCAACTACTGCTCCCAAAACTGGTGCAACAACCGGTACTAAAGCATATCCCCAATCACTTGTTCCTTTGTTATCCATAGGAAGAATAGCGTGCATAATTCTTGGACCTAAATCTCTTGCTGGGTTAATTGCATATCCAGTAGTTCCACCTAAAGAAAGACCAATAGCAACAACCAATAAAGCAACTGGTAAAGCTCCCAAAGTTCCTAATCCAATTTTAGCACCTTCAACACTAGTTCCTTCTAATGATGGTCCTGCCAAATAAAAGATTACGAAGACCAACACAAACGTTCCAATAATTTCGCTAATTGCGTTGCTTCCAATGTTTCTAATTGCTGGTCCAGTGGAGAAACAAGCAAGTTTAGCTCCACCATCTTCTGTAGCATTAAAGTAATCGCGGTACATTAACCAAACCAAAAATGCTCCCATAGCCGCACCCAACATTTGTGCTGCAATAAAAAGACCAACCTTCGACCATGCAAACATACCTGCAACAGCAAGACCAATAGTAACAGCAGGGTTAAGATGCGCTCCAGAAACAGGACCTGCAACAGCAACACCAGTAAATACAGCTAATCCCCAACCTAAAGTGATTACAATCCAACCACTATTATTTCCTTTTGTTTTATTTAATACCACATTCGCTACTACTCCATTACCTAGTAAAATTAGTAGCATTGTTCCTAAAAATTCTGCAATAAATTCGCTCATAATATAAAATATTAAACGGTTTTGTTATTAAAAAAATAAAATGCCAGATTGATTCTTCATCTCAGATCGGTCTTTCACAAATCTGGCATTCATTCAAATAGTTTTTGTTAAAGCTTACGCTTCGATATCCCAATTCTTAGAACGTCCTAAAGCTTTATTCCATCCAGAAATAAGTCTCTTAGATTCATCTTTAGCCATTGTTGGTTCGAATTTACGATCCATCTGCCATTGATTTTTAATATCATCGATACCATCCCAATATCCTACTGCTAAACCAGCTAAGTAAGCTGCACCCAAAGCAGTTGTTTCAAGAGTTTTAGGACGATAAACTGGAGCGTCGAGCATGTCCGACTGAAATTGCATTAACAAGTTGTTAATTGCAGCACCACCATCAACACGTAATTCTCTAATTTCGATTCCAGCATCTGCTTCCATAGCCTTCAAAACATCCATTACCTGGAAAGCGATTCCTTCTAGAGCTGCTCTTGCAATGTGAGCCGATGTTGAACCTCTTGTAAGACCTACAATTGTTCCTCTGGCATACTGATCCCAATGTGGAGCTCCTAAACCTGTAAGAGCAGGAACCATAAATACACCACCATTGTCTTTTACTGAAGTAGCTAGTGCTTCAACATCTGCAGATGACTTAATAATACCTAATCCATCGCGTAACCACTGCACAATTGCACCACCCATGAAGATACTTCCTTCAAGACAATATGTAGTTTCACCATTAATTTTCCATCCAATAGTTGTAAGTAAGTTATTTTTGGATTTCACTGGCTTATTTCCTGTATTACAAAGCATGAAACAACCTGTACCATAAGTATTCTTTACAGAACCTGGTTCAATACACATTTGTCCGAAAGTTGCAGCCTGCTGGTCACCAGCGATACCTGCGATAGGTACTTTATGAGCAAATAATGTAGAAGTTGTATATCCATAAACTTCTGAAGAAGACTTAACCTCTGGCAACATACTTGCAGGAACAGTTAAAAGCTCTAACATTTCAGCATCCCACTCAAGAGTGTTAATATTATATAGTAGAGTTCTACTTGCGTTTGAAACGTCTGTTACGTGAACTGCACCTTTAGTCAATTTCCAGATTAACCAGCTATCAATAGTTCCAAAAGCCAATTTTCCTGCCTCTGCTTTTTCACGAGCACCTTCAACATTATCAAGAATCCACTTTACTTTAGTTCCCGAGAAGTAAGAGTCAATAATAAGACCTGTCTTATCCTGAATCATATCAGCATGTCCTTCAGTTCTTAATTCATCACAATATTTTGAAGTTCTTCTATCTTGCCAAACGATTGCATTATAAATCGGTTCACTAGTTTCACGATCCCAAACTACTGTTGTCTCTCTCTGATTTGTAATACCGATACTGGCAATACTTTTTCCATCAACACCTGCATGAGTGATTGCTTCTGCTGCTACACCTGCTTGAGTAAACCAAATTTCGTTTGCATCATGCTCTACCCATCCTGGCTTAGGGAAAATTTGTGTAAACTCTTTTTGTGCAGTACTAATCATCTCGCCTTTCTTGTTGAAAACGATAGCACGAGAACTTGTAGTTCCTTGGTCGAGTGCTAAAATAAACTTGTCTTTCATATTAATTCTAATTTTGGGTTATTGTGTTATTTAATTTTCAATTTTTCAGCAAACCTTATCGATAGCTAACGATCCGGTTCTTATGAATTCCTATCAGTTCGTATTGTTTACCTATTTCAAAGGATGAAATAAGGACTTTCATTTCAATCAAAATATTGTATTTAGTTCATTTATTATCTTATTTAGCTATATCGTTTGCATCAGTCACTCAAAAAAAAACACACAAACGATAACATTAATAATCAAAGCAGTAGGCTAAAACAAGTCTTTTGTCACTTCTTCATTTTATCAATACATATCAATGTTTGTAATCGATTGCGAATGTATTGTAAAAAAAATATCACCTAAAATTTCCCTTTTTCAACATGTAAATAGAACTGTAAACTTTCTTTCTTTCAGAGGATAGAAGAAAGGTGACCTAAACAACCACCTTTCTTCCTGGTGTAAAATGTAAGTCGATTTGCGCTGAGTTAATTTTGTGCCAAAAACTAACTGATTAATATTATTATAACTAACAATTATAGCAGTACCTTTTAAATTCCCGAAGTACTACTAACTTCTCATCGCAAATCCACTTCCTCAATTTCTAACTATTTTAATATATATCGAGATGCTAACTCACTATATTCTTTAATCTGATTTTCTTCCCATTGTTTGTCGTAGCCTAATTCTTTGGCCAACAATTCCGCAACTTTAGGTGCCATAGCAATACTTTCTTTTGCATCTAAGAGCAAACATCTTGTTCTACGAGATAATATATCTTCAACCGTTCTGGCCATCTCGTATCTTGCTCCCCAAACTACCTGAGCGTTAATTACCTTTAATTTCTCACTCAAATAATCTTCTAATCCTGCTTCTTTTTTCGCCAGATCCAAAATCTTTTCCTCATCAGAACCATAGAAATACATCGGATTGTTTAAATCTACGCCATTTTTATAGCCATGTATTTTCAAATTACGAGTAATCGATTTCTTTTCATGAAGTTTACCTGTTTCCGCAACCGTATCAATAACATCCTCTGCCATTTGACGATAGGTAGTCCATTTACCTCCAGTTATAGTTACCAGTCCCGATTTTGAAACAACAATTTTATGTCCTCTCGAAATCTCCTTGGTTTTTTTACCTTCTCCACTCGGTGCAGCCAAAGGTCTTAAACCTGCAAATACACTTCTTACGTCAGATCTTTTTGGAGGTTTTGTTAAGAATCTACCTGCTGTTTCCAAAATAAAATCAACTTCCTCTTCCAAAGCTCTTGGCTCTAATTCGGCATTCTCTTTGTGAACATCAGTGGTTCCAATAACAACCTTTCCATGCCAAGGCACTGCAAACAATACACGCCCGTCTGATGTTTTTGGAATCATAATAGCATGATCACCAGGCACGAACTCCTTATCCAACACCAAATGAACTCCCTGACTTACTTTTACAATATCTCTTGCTTTTGGTTCATCCATTTTGATGATCTCATCAACGAATACTCCAGTCGCATTTAAAATTACTTTTGCTTCTAATGTGTATCTGGAACCGGCTTCCATATCAGTAACCAATACAGCATTTACTTTCCCATTGGTTTTCTTCAAGCCATCTACTTTCATGTAGTTTAGAGCAACACCTCCATTTTCTACAAATGTTTGGCACAGATTGATTGCCAATCGAGCGTCATCAAACTGACCATCATGATAAACAACTCCACCGCAAAGATTTTTATCTTGTAATGTTGGAATGTGCTTTAGAGTACGTTTCTTAGAGAATGGCAATGAGCGACCATAGCTTAATTTTCCGGCCATCAAATCGTACAAGGTAAGTCCCAAAGTATAGTAAGGAGTTCCCCACCAAGTATAATTAGGAATAATAAACGACTGATCCTTTACCAAATGAGGAGCATTCTGCTTCATCAAACCTCTTTCACGAAGAGCTTCCAAAACAAGAGAAATATTTCCTTGTGCTAAATAGCGAACTCCTCCATGTACCAGCTTAGTACTTCTGCTCGATGTTCCCTTAGCAAAATCATCTTGCTCCAACAGTAATGTTTTATATCCTCTCGTAGCAGATTCAATTGCTGCTCCTAAACCCGAAGCACCACCACCAATGATAATAACATCCCATTTACGATCTATTCCTTCAATTTCTCTAATCATTTTATCTCTTTCCATAACAGCTCAGTAATCAATTTATCTTTAGTCTTAACTACTAAAGTTCTTTTTCCCAAAACTCCCAAATACTTCCATATGAATTTTCCTCATCACGAACACAGTTATTATTTTGCAGTACAATAATGTCAAGGAAAAAGTCGTAAAGGCGATCGCCTACTTCTAAATTAAATCTCTGATCTTCCATTGCTAAATAATTCTCATTTAAAAATTAAATCTGTATGCACAGTACATAGTATAACTATGTTGCTTGTGAAAAAAATTGGAAGTATTACTTCCTACGGGTTATTATCGAAATAAAGATGTTTCAAAACCTTTAATAAATCCCTCCTTACAAAGCTAAATAAAATACTTAGCTTTGCAAGGTATGTAGTATTAAAATTGTTTATTCTTATTTAATCTAAACTCTACACTTCAGCACATACAATCTTATAACCAGACTTTTACAATTCTAAATAGATAATAAAAGTCTTGTGAATAAAAACAAAAATCTCCTATAAATAAGAAAGCCGTACTATTCAAGTACGGCTTTCTTTACCAAAAAGTATGTTTTTTTATTCGTCAGAATCAATCCAATTTAAGGATCGATTTACGGCCTTATCCCAATATTTTTTATGATGTGCTACTGTATCTTTATCCATTTGAACATGGTACTCTTTAGCGATCTTCCAATGTCCTCTAATTTCATCCATACTCTCCCAGAAACCAACACCTAAGCCAGCAAGATAGGCTGCTCCCAATGCTGTAATTTCTTTTATTTCCGGATGAACAACTGGAATATCCAGATAATCGGCCTGATATTGAAGTAATGTTTTATTCACCATAGTACCGCCAACTCTTAATTGAGTAATTTTAATACCCGAATCGGCTTCCATCGCTCTTAAAACATCTGTTGACCTGTGTGCAATCGATTCTAATGCAGCACGCGCAATATGACCAATACTTGTCCCCATATTCAATCCCCAAAAAGTTCCTCTAGCATATTGATCCCAATAAGGTGCTCCTAATCCGGTAAAAGCGGGTACAATATATATTCCCCCATTATCTTTTTCAGTAAGAGCAAGAGTTTCAATTTCCTCAGTAGAATGGATTAAATTTAAACCATCACGCAACCATTGAACCACTGCACCTCCAATAAAAACACTTCCTTCGAGCGCATAAGTAACTTTATTTCCAATACTCCATGCTATGGTGGTAATCAAACCATTTTTTGATTCTACAGGCTGATCTCCAGTATTCATTAGAATAAAACAACCTGTATTATAAGTATTTTTAACCATGCCTTTTTCAAAACAAACTTGTCCGAACAAAGCTGCTTGTTGATCTCCACAAATACCTGAAATTGGAATATCAGTCCCGAACATCGATCTTTTAGAATATCCGTAAACCTCGCTTGATGAGCAAACTTTTGGTAACAGGGAGGCAGGAATATCCATAATATCTAATATTTCCTGATCCCATTCCAATTTATGAATATTATAAAGCATCGTACGACTTGCATTAGATACATCGGTAACATGCTTTTCACCTTTGGTAAGTTTCCAAATCAACCAACTATCAACAGTTCCAAAAGCAAGTTCGCCTCGTTCAGCTTTTTCCCTTGCTCCTTCAACATTATCTAAAAGCCATTTTATTTTTGTTGCAGAAAAGAAGGCATCTAGAATTAAACCAGTCTTCTCTTTTATTAATGAGGCATACCCATTCTTTTTTAATTTATCACAAATATGGGACGTTCGTTTATCCTGCCAAACAATTGCATTATAAATAGGCTGACCAGTTAACCGATCCCAAATAATAGTAGTTTCCCTTTGATTTGTAATTCCAATACCCGCAATATCAGCTCCTGTTAGGCCAGCTTTAACCAAAACTTCCTCTGCAACGGATGCCTGAGAATACCAAATCTCTTTTGCATCTTGTTCAATCCAACCAGGCTTAGGGTAGTATTGCTCATATTCTTTTTGAACCAAAGAAACAATTTCTCCATTCTGATTAACTATAATCGCTTTTGATACTGAGGTTCCTTGATCCAAGGACAAAATATACTTCTTCATCACCTACTAGTTATATGATTTCTTTGATTATTTAAACACTCTCTTTTATCCTCTCAATCGAAAAGTTTAAAGCATCAACATATTCTCTCATCACTTTTAAATGAGCAGTTCCCTCTTCGGTAAGCTTGTAATACTTCCTAGGAATACCTGTATCCATTTCAGCCCATTCGGAGGTGACCAATTTTTCCTTCTTCAATCGATTTAATAAAGGATAAATAGTACCCTCAGCAATCTCGAGTGATGTAAATTGATTCATCTCACTAATTAGCTCATATCCATAACACGGTCTAGACCGCAACAATAGCAGAATAATATATTCGAGAAGTCCCTTTTTAAATTGAGACTTCCATTTCGTTATAAAATATAAATTTATTTCTTCATTCATGATTTAACAAACATATAAAAAAACACCTAGTTTTACAAGATACTATGCTTCAGTATATTCATTTACAATAAAGTTTATTGCAACGAAACCTCAATTCTATAATTTGGAATACGCTGTTCCTCTGATAAATTCCTTAAATCAACACTTTTAAATTCAAAAGCCTTTGTTTCAATCAACAAATTATCTGTCAGGTGCTTTGCAATAATTTCATTTCTTTTTTCATAAAGATTATTGAATAAAACGCTCAGTTCTTGCTCTCCGATTATAGCAACACAATTATCTTGTATCGATTGTTCTGCATTTGATTTATCTTGATTAAAAATATAAGTTCTAAATTCCAAATTCTCTTCAGATTGAACACATAAAAAAAAAGGGAGACTTTCGTCTCCCTCGTAATCTATCTTATTTATTAGTGATTATAAACATGAACATCGCGTTGTGGGAAAGGAATACCTATATTATTCTTATCGAATTCTTTTTTCACACTTTCTTGCATAAAGAAAAAAACAGTCCAATAATCAGCAGCATTTACCCAAGCTCTCACAGCAAAGTTAACTGAGCTATCAGCCAATTCTGAAACAGCAATAAAATGAGCTGGATCTTTCAGCACGCATTCATGATTAGTCAATAATCCATTAAGAATCTCTTTTGCTTTATCGATATCGTCAGAATAACCAATTCCAAACTTCATGTCAACTCTACGAGTTGGTTGAGTAGAATAATTAATCATGGAACCAGTTGACAAACCTCCATTTGGAATAATAATCGTTTTATTATCAAAAGATAACATTATTGTATTAAAAAGTTGAATTTCCTGAACAACTCCAGCGAATCCCTGTGCTTCTAATACATCACCAACCTTAAATGGTTTAAAAATTAAAATCATTATTCCTCCTGCAAAATTCTGTAATGTTCCCGACAAAGCCATACCAACGGCTAAACCTGCTGCTGCTAAAATGGCAATAAATGAAGTCATCTGCACTCCAACCATTCCTACTACAGTAATAAACAACATTACTTTTAAAGAAATCCCCAAAAGGCTTAAGAAGAAAGGCTTCAGTGTTGCATCCACATCTCTCTTATCCATTACCTTACGAATACCTTTTGTAATTACTTTAATAATCCATAATCCAATTACTAAAGTTACCAAGGCCAATAATAATTTCGGAGCATACTCCATTGCCATTGTCCAAAGCTGATCTGATTTTCCAAAAATAGCGTCCATATCCATTATAAAATTCTTTTTTTGTATTTATTTTAATAATAATTCAAATTGCACTCTTCTGTTTAAAGCTCTTCCTGCAGCAGTCTCGTTTGTTGCAACTGGATTCAGCTCTCCAAAGCCTTTGGCTGAAATTCGCTCAACAGCAATGCCTTTATCAGTTAAAAACTTCTTAGTTGCATTGGCTCTTTTTTCCGATAACAGAAGATTCATATCATCTTTTCCCTGACTGTCTGTATAACCAGAAATAGTTAATGAATAAGCAGGATAATCATTCAAAATTTGCACTACCTCATCAAGAATTTTTCTTGAATTTGGAGTTAATACATCCTTTCCAGAAGCAAACTGCACATTTTTAGCTGCAAATTCAAGTTCTTTTTTAACCTCTGCTTTCACTTCAGGGCAACCAAAATTAGAAACAGGACCTGCAACTTCAGGACATTTGTCTTCTTCATTAACAACTCCATCCTTATCATTATCAAAAGCACATCCCATAGCGTCTACTTTATGGCCTGGTTTGGTTGCTGGGCACTTATCTTCCAAGTCTGTTACTCCATCACCATCAGAATCAGGACAACCTTTTAGTGCTTTTAACCCTTTAACATTTGGACAAGCATCTTCAGAATCTTGAATACCATCCCCATCTGTATCAGGGCAGCCGGCAAATTGAATCAAACCTTTTACATCAGGACATTTATCATCCTTATCAGCAACTCCATCACCGTCTGAATCAGGACAACCTCCTAATAATGGATTTCCAGCTAACATTGGACATTCATCTTTATAATCTGCTACGCCATCACCATCTGAATCCAAAGGACAACCTTTTTTATCAACAGCTATACCTGAAGGTGTATTAGGACATTCATCCTTCTTATCACTAACACCATCACCATCGGAATCGTCCGATTTACCAAAGTTATAAATCACACCAATGGTATTGTGCATAAATTTATCATGATATGCTTCTGTATCTCTAGTCTTGTTCTTATAACCATCATATTTATCATTCAATGGATAATAAATTCCTGTTTCTAAAGCAATACTCCATCTATCATCAATACGAATATTCAAACCTGCTGCATAATAGAAATTCAGATTGTCATATTTTTTATCAAAATTCCCACCAAAAGCATTTCCTTTGGTATCTGCGTTAGTATAACCTAATCCGGCAACTAAAAAAGGAGATAGAATTGCATCGTCATTTAATAAGTAGCCATTATTAAACTTGTATTTTAAATTTAGATTCGTGTTGAACAACCATGCATCAAAATTACCGATTGTACCTTCCGATTCGACGTTAAAGTAACTAATTCGCATAACCGCGTCGAACGAAGGATTTAAATAACGCCCTAAAGTTGCGGAGCCAATATAAGGTTCAGAATTTCCAAAATCCCAGAAGTCATTAGCAATATCACCCTTGTAATCATTAAAGTTTAGGTAAAGACCCACTCCCCATTTTTGATCAGCATTTTGAGCATTTATTGCTGGGGACAGTAATGTTGTTACCAACATCAGCAAAACAATTTTCAAATAATTTTTATTCATAGCATAAATCTTATATAATACATAACCCAACTATAATACATTGTGTAAAATAGACTAATTAGATTAAATTTAAATAAAAATTAGCATTAAAAAAAACATATGATCATTAAACCGACCTCCATAACCAATATTAAATATTGGTATCAATCTATTTAAAATCTAACGCAAAAAAAAAGAAGCTTACGCTTCTCTTTTCTTTCTTTCTGAATATCTTGGACTATCGCTAGTGCTTCTTTTTCGATCTCTAAAAGATTCTCTTTTACTACCTCCTCTATCAGATCCTCTTGACGATCTATCAGATCCTCCTCGACTTCTATCAGAACCTCCTCTGTCAGATCCTCTTGGCGATCTACCTTTTCGATGACTATCACCACCACCGCTCATTGGTCGATCTCCTGACACTTCAATTCTGATACTTCTGCCTCCAACAACTGCACCAGCAAAACCTTTTACAATATCATTGGTAAATTCTTTTTCCACATCAAAGAAAGAGAATACTCCCTTTAAATCTACTCTACCAATATTCTTTCCTCGAACACCACATTGCTTATGAATTAAAGTCAATAAACGAGGAACATCAATTCCATCTTTTATCCCTATATTAATAAACATACGATCTTCGTTGCCATCACTTTTATTATCACTCTCTCCAGCTCTTTGAGCTCTTTTTTGAGTAGATGATTTTAAATTTAAATCAGGAGTGTTTTTATAGTAATCCATGAAACGATTAAACTCAAGAGAAACAAATTTCTTAATAATTTCCTCCCTGCTCAACTCGCTTAATTCACCGTTAATGGCTTCAAAATAGGTTTCAATATTATTTTCCTCAATATCAACTTCCTTAATACGATTCATAAAGTGAAGCAATTGTCTTTCACAAACTTCCTCACCAACAGGAACCTTAACCTGAGCAAATTCAACATTCAATTTTTTCGAAAGATCTCTTACTTTTCGCTCATCTCGCGGCGTTATTAAAGCAATCGAAATACCTGACCGGCCTGCTCTTGCAGTACGTCCACTTCTGTGGGTGTAAAATTCCAACTCATCTGGCAGATTGTAATGAATTACGTGTGTCAGATCATCAACATCAATTCCTCTAGCAGCAACATCTGTCGCAACCAAAAGTTGAAGAGTTTTATTTTTAAAACTTCTCATTACTTTATCACGCTGAACCTGCGATAAATCACCATGTAATGCATCTGCCGAATATCCATCTTTCATCAATAACTCGGCAACTTCTTGTGTTTCCTTTCTGGTACGACAAAAAACAATTCCGAATATATTTGGATAGTAATCAACTACTCTTTTTAAGACATTGTAACGATCACGATTATTCAGTAAATAATATTGATGTGCAATATTTACATTTGAAGTATTCGCTTTACCAACTGTAACCTCTACCGGATCAGTCATGTAATTTTTAGCAATTCTGCGAACTTCAGCAGGCATAGTTGCTGAGAATAACCAGGTTAATTTATCTGAAGAAGTAGACGAAAGAATTACGTCAATATCCTCTTTAAATCCCATGTTAAGCATTTCATCTGCTTCATCAAGAATTAAGTATTCAATTTTAGATAGATCAACCGCTTTACGTCTAATCATATCAAGTAGACGCCCAGGAGTAGCAACAATAACATGTGCTCCTCTTCTTAATTTTCTAATTTGATCGTCAATGCTAGCACCGCCATACACGTTTACAACATTAAGATTCAAAATGTTTTTCGAAAATAGTCTTAAATCGTCTGCAATTTGGATTCCCAATTCCCTAGTAGGGGATAGAATCAAAGCTTGTGGTAATTTTACGTCTTGCTCGATAAGTTCAAGCAATGGTAAACCATAAGCCGCCGTTTTCCCAGTACCAGTCTGAGCCAAACCAACAAAATCAGATCTACCTTCAAGAAGTACAGGAATTGCCTTTTCTTGGATTGGTGTCGGATTTTCGAAGCCTAACTCTTTGATTGCTCCTAGGATAGCCTCAGAGAGGCCAAGATTTTCAAATGAATTCATTCTATAAAATTTATGAGCCGCAAAGGTACAAATTTAATAACGAACTCAGCCATCTTTTATAGTATTAAACTCTAGAAGAAAATATTATCCTTCTGGAAGAAAGATATTAATATTTTTCATACTGAAAACCAAAAAACTTACACACACTGGCGCATGCATATCATCTACATTCATTTAACTCTTAACGAGCATAAATACGACTTCTGATTTTATTATTGAGGGAAGTTCTATTTTTCGAAGTTCTAAACTTCTCAACCATCCTCCCATTTCATTTTCTTTTAAAGAATACAAAACTTCGCGAAACTCATCAATTTGAGCATCATTAAAATCATTTTCTTCAAAGTTCTTATATAAATCTAATTCTTCGTCCTCATAATATATTATTTCCTCGGACAATTTATTTATCAAATCGGTTTCACAAACCTCATGCGCACCACAACACTCTTCCAATGGCTCTACTGACGTTTCACTTTCAACAGTCCCATCCTTCTTCGATTTCCAACGCTGCCCAAAATAAGTGGTCAACAATGCTATTCCCGCAATTCCAACAAGTGCTATCAACAAAACTTCCATGAGTGCAAAGCTAAATATTCAAAGTTAATTAATCAAGATATCTAGATCTTCTTTTTCGTCCAACAAATCGAATTACCATCGCTTTTCCATCATGCAATTCGCCTTCCGAAAGATGAGTTTCAACTTCCTCCAAAACTAAGATCTCTAAGGTCTCAAAATCTCTTTTAATTTCAAAAATATCATAAAGCAAATCATCATTTTTAGGCCCTCCAGACTTGCGACCAAGCTGATTTTTGGAAAAAACCTCCATCATTACAATTCCTCCAGGCTTTAACGAATCTACAACAAAACGATGAGCAATTAACCTTTCCTTTGAAGTTAAATGCAAATAAAGAAGAGCGACTACAGCATATTTTTCAGTAACCGGAATATGATCTAAAATACTCCCTTGGTACATATTAACATCAACCTTATTTTTCGCAAAAAATTCCCGTGCATTTTCAACAGCCTGCATACTGTAATCAAAGGCATCTACCTCCCATCCTATACTAGCAGCATAGGTGGCATTTCGTCCCTCACCTTCACCAGGCAAAAGTATCTTTCCAATAGTTAGAAGACTTAATTGTTCTTCGAAAAACAAATTAGGCTTCTCTCCATAAATATATTTCGACTCAGCATAGCGCTGATCCCACATCTTGCTCATATAATAATCGTTACCTAAAAATAGTTTATTTCGCAACTGCTTTCTCGTATTCCTTTTTATACAATTTAACTTGATTGGTCAATTTTTCAATTTCAGCTTCGTTTTCATCCTTAACTTTTCTCAACCAACTTAACTTTCCATCTTTTTCTTTAATTTCAGCCTTTAAACTTTCAATCTCCTTATCTTTCATTGAAATCAAATTGCTGTTTTTCAGTATTTCCGTTGCAATCTTTTTCTTTTCCCAATCAGCTTCAACACTAGCTGCCTTTAAATCCTGACTCAACTTACCTGATTCCAATTTTAATCCTTCAATTTGCTTTAACAAATTGGAAATTTTCATGTTATTTTCTTCATTCAGATTAAGAGCTGAGTTATATTTATCCAATGTCTCTAACAAACGAACCTTAAGCTCTGTTGTATCAGAAGCAAGCCCCATCAATTCCGAACTTAAATCATCAATTTCAGTATTTTTCTTGGCATTGCTCTCCGACATGCTATTCTTCATTTCATTATATTCGGCCAATGTTTGATCCAATTTAGAATTCAGCTGAGTAATTTGCTTACCTTGTTTTGAATTCTCACTATCAAGAGCTACAACTTTGGCATCACTTCTACGTTTAGCATATTCTAATTCTTCATACTTTTTCTTGGAAACAACACACGAAAAAAGAAAAAATGGAAGCATTAACAGGATAAGATATTGTTTTTTCATAGGGTCACAATTTTAGTAATGAGTTAAAAAACCATAGTAAACTGGTCGTTTATAGGCTTATCGTAAGCGAAGATATTTCTAATTCGACAAAAAATAAACTCATATGATAAAATTTAACATTTTTTATCATGAAAACCACATCTTTTTCTTTCCTAAATCTGTCATAAACATATCTTTGTGTGATATAATTCTTTCAAAGAAAAATAAAATTAACCCCAGATCTCTTTTTCTGGCAAGAGAATTGATAGCTTACCTATGAATTCATTTTTTACTTTAAATCGACAAACTCGTTATACCTATGCAAAAACACATTATTATATTCCTTGCCATAATCACATTATCTTTTTCGGTTAAAGCGCAAGAGGACCTGAAGGCTGAACAAAAATCAAAAATAATTCGAATTGTTGGTAAACTTACCAATGACCAAAATAACGAACCAATTCCTTTTGCTAATGTAGGAGTTATGGGGTCGTATATTGGCGCAGCCTCTAACATGGATGGCGTTTTCGAACTAAAAATTCCGGGTAACTTAATCGACAAAACCATTCAAGCTTCGGCTGTTGGTTACTCAACTTTCTCAAAAAGTGTTCAAAACTGCATGCAGGAAGATACCTTGCAAATCAAGTTAACTCCAAAAAATTACAGCATTGCAGAAGTTGAAGTAACTGCTCAATCGTTAGTTTTGAAAAAACGATTAAAAACTGCTATTGAACGAATTTCGGATAATTATTTACAAAGTCCTTTTAATTACGATGTTTATTATCGTTCCGAAAAATTCGAAAATAACGAACTAAGCAGACTTCGTGAAGCGGCTATCCGCATTTACGATGACAAAGGATATCAACGAGCAGATGCTTATCAGGTATTTAAGGAGCGTGGCTACAAGTTTCTGCAAGTAAGAAAGAATTTTGAAAACTCGTCGCTTGCCGATGGCTCGACCTATTTGGATGAATTATTGGAAATGGATATTGTTCGTGGTCGTGGAAATATCCTAAATGGGAACCATATTGATTTTTACGATTTAAAACTAGAACAAATCACAGAATATGAAAATGATTCAATTTGGGTTATAGCATACAAAAACAAAAGACCTATTTTAAGTAATACTGGTGATTATTATGCGAAAGAATATTCTGGCAAGATTTATATAAAAATAAAAGACTTTGCTGTTATTAAAAATGAAACACATGTTGTTGCCAGCAATTATTCATCGCAAGGAAGAAGTTTTTACGTTAACGAAGAACGACAAAATTGGAAACCATTAAAAATAGAATACGATTTTAGTGTTACCTACAAGCAACATTCGGGCAGATATTACTTAAGCTATGTGAATTACAAACGTCATCACGATATAGAAGATAAAAAATCAAAAAAAATATCGTCAATTGACATCAATACAGAAATGCTTATTACCAAAATAAATACAAGCAATCCGGAAATTATAGAAAAAAGAGCCTATTACGAGGATATGCCTTACGACAAAAATTTCTGGGAAAGTTACAACATCATTTTTGATAGGGAATAAAAAGGAAGAGGCTTCGGCCTCTTTCTTCATTATTATCTTCTAATTATACTAAAAATCAATTGATCAAGATAAACACCATTCTTATAAACAGCATCCTTTAAAACGGCTTCCTTTACAAAACCAGCCTTTTCTAAAACTTTTATGGAACCAATGTTTCCTTCAAAGACATTTGCATACAACCTTACGATATCCAACTGAAAAAAGGCATTCTCTATTGTTTTTTTCACAACATGTGTCATAATCCCTTTTCTCCAATATTTTTGGCCAATCCAATACCCCATTTCTGCCGATTTGCAAAAAACATCTTCCTGTTGCTCAACACCAATACAACCAACCACTTCCTTATTCACCTCTATTGCCCTAAAATACCCCTTGCTTGCACAATTTACAAACTGAATCCAATTATGAGCATCTCTAAGTGTATAGGGATAAGGAAAACTATTCTTTAAAAAACGTACTACAGCTGTATCGGTTGCATTTTTAATGAGATCCTCTTCATCTCCAGCCTCAAATTTTCTAACTACAATACATCTGCTATCTATTTCTGTTATCATTCAAACCTCCATTTTCGATATGTATACAAGTTCGTTAAAAAACACATTGAGTACAACAAAAAAGAGCATAAAAAAAGCTGCCTATAAATACAGACAGCCTCTTAAAATTATATAGAAGTTTTACTCTTCCTCTTTTGTTTCTTCAACAGCTTCTACGACATCTAACAAATTATTTTCCTGCAGAATATTATACCACTGAAAAACCTTTTTCATGTCTGAAACATATACGCGATCCTCATCGTAATTTGGCAATACCGCTGCCATATAGGCTTTCAAATCATTGCCGGAAGCTTTGTGACTAATAGCCTGACCTCCGTTTTCTTTCTCCTTAATACTTTCAAAAACCACCGCTAATTGAACATCACCTTCTTCTGTAAAAATAGCAATATCTTCTAAAGCACTAATTTTAGAGGACGCATAAGCAGCCATACGCTTTTTATCAATCAAAGACTCCACAATTAATGCATTCTTTGAGTTAGAAACCATTTTAAAAAGACCTGTATGTCCTGCGATGGCTAATATTCCTTTCAACATATTTTCATTTTTATATTTGGAAGCACAAATTTATAATTCCATTGTAGTAAAAAAAATATTTTTGCAAAAAAAAGACTTGGAATCAATCCTAATTAGGCAATTTTTCTTTCTTTTTTAATCATTTCGTAGGCTTCACTCAATTTCTGAAACTTCTCCTTTGCAGCCTCCTGTACATCTTCACCTAGGTAACTCACTTTATCAGGATGATATTTAACAGCCATTTTACGATAAGCTTTTTTCACATCATCATCGGATGCATCCCTAGTTAAATCTAGAATTTTATAGCTAGACTCTGTAGATTGAATAAACATCGATTTAATCGAATTATAATCTCCAGATTGAATCCCCAAATAGTATGATATTTTATCAATCAGGCTCTGTTCTGATTCTGACACATTCCCGTCGGCCTGCGCAATTCCAAACAAAAAGTGCATTAATTGCAATCGAGAAGAATAGTCGAGATTCTGCTGTATTTGACGACAAACATCCTCTATGGATATTTCTTGCTTTATAATATCACGAAGCACAGTAATGGCCTCACTTGCTCGTCCAACACCAAAACTTTTTACTAAATACCCTTTTACGTAATCTAATTCAACTTTTAATATTTTACCATCTGCCTTCATAACAGCAGCTACCAAAATCAACAAGCTCATTACAAAATCACCCTGTCTGGTAGTACCGCGAACATTACCTTTCTCTATCTCAACTGTGTCGATTGCTGATCCTAACATAAATCCTAATACTCCACCAATTGGCCCCAAAAAAGCCCAACCTAATCCTCCAGCAATCCATCTTCCGTATTTTCCCATTTTCTGGTACAAAATTATTTTATTATCCTTTTTTCTAATAAACAAAGAAAACAAAAGATCGTCTAATTATAAATCACACTTCTAAAAAAGCGATTCTATTAACAAAGTTTAACATGTATTCAATCTATTCGCTGGCCAAGAGCCTAATCTGCCTATCAATCAGATTTATTTGAGGAATAATCAACTCTGTATTATTATAAATTACAAAATCTGCTTTTCCTATTCTTACCGATTCAGCAATTTGATTTCTCATTCTTTCAACAATTTTCTCCCTGCTTGTAGAATCTCGCAAAACTACTCGTTGAATTCTAACCTCCTCTTCTGCAGTAACTGTAATTATCTTGTCGAAATTTTGATACAAACCAGTATCAAAAAGGATCGCTGATTCTTGCATTACATAGGTTGTTTGAGAATGTTGTTCACACCAACTGGTAAAGTCAGATCTAACAGCAGGATGAACAATTGAATTAATATCTTTTAATGATTCCGGGTCTTTAAAGACTATTTCCGCTAATAATTTCCGATTCAAATTAGAATTGGAATCGTAAATCTGATCGCCAAATCTTTCAATTAATAATCTTCGTACTTCCGCATCTGAAATCATTAATCTTTTTGCCTCCACATCAGAAAAATAAACGGGAACTCCAATCATCTCAAATGCTTTCCCAACAATTGTTTTTCCTGATCCAATACCTCCCGTTAAGCCAATTTTCAACATTATATATAATGTATTTTATATCCTTTCATTCAAAAAAACACCCATTTATTTGAAAGATTTCTTCTTCTCAATAAGGTAAGTAACCTCCTGAGGATAATAACGTACATTTGTAACAAAACTAGGGTTTCGCAACAACTCTATTTTTAATTTATTGCTGCCATCCTCCATAGCTTGGTTATAATCAACTCTTATGTCGAACAAATCAACAGACACCTTGTCGTGCTTTTTAAATCCTACAAAATAAGACACCTTTACATCACCAGGAAACAATCTAAGCAAAAGAGAATCAGGTAAATTACTTACTTTTACAGGAATATTCATTTTCTCTTCGGTAAACTGTTCTACAGGAACAGTAATCTCTATTTTTCGTTGAGAAAACTCAATGCCTTCAATCTGTTTTAAACTAATGTTCTTTTTAACGGTTTTATTTAAATCAATTAAAACAAGCTCTTCTGTTTCAACAAAATAAATACTATCCAATATAGAACCGGGACCTTTCACAACCACGCTGTCAACTTCCGGATAAATTGCTTCATCAAGCATGTATTGTTGATCGAAGCTGGTTGATACATTAAAATGGACAGGAACCCTTTTATCGACAATGGGAGAAAACTCAAACAAGATTGTATCTGGAGAAATACTTATCAGTCTAATACTTGAGGAAAGATCTTTCTCAAAACGGCTTACAATTTGTGACGTTGCAAGAGAATAATTTTG
>JBFFMG010000011.1:0-23797 GCA_041554215.1 Labilibaculum sp. | reverse complement strand
GAGGTGGAGTTTTCTTGAGTGATAAAAATCTTGGCGTGAATGGAAAGGCTAACCGATTCGAATGATCCAACCTCACGGGTTTCGGTTTTCTGAGCAAAAACCATGTTTCCGCTTACCATAAACGCGAAAAAGGCAAATATGGCAACAAATTTTTGTGTCTTCATTTGTATAATGATTTAAGTGAAAAATAAGATTCTTCTATAAAGACGAACAAGTCGACCAAAAGTTGCACCTTAAAAAATCATAAAAATTTGCGTGTTATTTATTCCTTTCACAATTTGTCTCTACATTCGTTTAAAATTTACACTATGGAATTTAAACACTCAAAGAAAATACAAATTCGTTTTGGCGATATCGATTTAATGGGACATGCCAATAATGGTGTGCAGTTGAGTTATTTAGACTTGGCTCGAATGGAATATTTTGAGAAAGTTTATGGAGAAGTTATTGATTGGAATGATGCAGCTTTAATCGTAGCACATTTGGACATTGATTATTTGTCGCCAATATTCTTAAACGACAAAATAGAAGTGCACACAAAAATTTATAAAATTGGAAACAAAAGTGTCTCCTTGCATCAAAATATAGTCGATTTAAAAACAGGCGAAATTAAAACCAAAACATCGCAGGTTATGGTTGCCTACAGTCGAAAATTAGGAGAAAGTATAAAAGTTCCTGAAATTCTAAAAATCAGAATTCGCGAGTTCGAAGGAGAAGTCGTGAGCTAGTAAAAGAAAGAAGTGCACGTGACTTATTGGTATGAGAAAAGCAGTTTTTTTGATTTTTTAATAATGAGCACTAATTGCTATTCTCTTCCAAATACATATCTATAAGACCATCGGGGGTTTCCATAGTAATGGTTTTATTTTCTTCATTTATTTCAATGAAGTTTTCATCGGCAAAAGGGATTAGAACTTCGCAGTCATTAACCGAAATAACTAGAACAATATTTCCAGAGTAATCCTGAATATCTTCAATTTCGCCTAATTTTCCTTTTTTCTTATCAATGTAAAGGAATCCAATCAACAAATTTGGGTCAAGATCATCATCTTCGGCAATAAATTCTGGTACATCCTTCATCGGAATGTAAATGTTGCAGCCAATAAAACGTTCGGCTTTCGCCTCCGTATCCATATCTTCAATAAGAATACGAACCGTAGAGTGATTTCTTGGGGTAATTCCGTTTTTAGGAATGAAAAAAGGAACCAGTCCTCCGTCGATATCGACAAGAACTGATTCCAATTTATTTTTTGCAAGAAGGTCGCTGTTTTTTTTTGCAACTAATTCGCCTTTTACTCCATGAGTTTTGGTAAATGTACCGGCCAAATAGCAATCTTCTATTCTTAGCATGCAGTCAATATTAAGCTTCAGTTTCTTCAGAACCTTCAGCTTCAGAAGGAGCAGCAGCTTCTTCTTTTTCAGCTTTAGCAGCTGCAGCTTCTGCTTTAACAGCAGCTTCAGCATCAGAAACTCTTTTAGCAATAGCTTCTGCTCTATCAGCGTTAATTTTAGCTTCAGCTTCGATACGAGCTTTCAAAGCTTCATCAGCGTTTTTAGAAAGACCATCTTTCTTAGCGTTGATTTTAGCTTCTTTCTCTTTCTTCCAAGCTTCGAATTTTACTTCAGCAGCAGCTTCATCAAAAGCTCCTTTTTTCACACCAGCAAGCAAGTGTCTTTTCATCATTACACCTTCGTAAGATAAAATTGCTCTTGCAGTGTCAGTTGGCTGAGCACCGTTTCCAAGCCAGTTAATAGCTTTGTCAAAATCCAAGTTAATTGTAGCAGGATTGGTGTTTGGATTATAAGATCCAATACGCTCAATGTATTTACCATCACGTGGTGCTCTGCTATCTGCTACCACAATGTGGTAGAATGCGTTTCTTTTACGACCGTGTCTAGCTAGTCTAATTTTTACTGGCATAACTTTATTTTAATAAATGAATAAGTTGTGGTATGCATACCACGATTTATAAGCGCGACAAAGATACTATTTTATTTTTGATTAAAAATAACTTCGTCTCAAATAATTTGTAAGCTGAAAATCATGTATCTAGAGGTGTTGTTTTTAGATCTTTCTGCGCAGAATTAACCTGTTTATAACTTCAAGAAGAGGCTTGGGCGACATTTACCATTTTTGCTTTATTGAATCCTTTTTTTATTCCTTATCTTCGCAAACTACCTACTAATAAAAGGAGTAAAAATAATAATTCTGATACTAAGATGTTTTTAATATTTGATACAGAAACGACTGGTTTACCGAAAAAATGGAAAGCACCAATAAGTGATTTTGATAACTGGCCACGTATGGTACAGCTAGCTTGGCAATGTCACGATATGGCGGGTAATTTTCTATTTTCTAAAAATCATGTTATCACACCTGATGGCTTTACCATTCCTGAAGATGTTGTAGCAGTGCATGGTATCACAACAGAAATAGCTCAGGAAAAAGGGATTTCGATCAAAGATGCCCTACTTGATTTCATGGAGGATGTGAGGAAATCAAAGTTTGTCATCGGTCATAATGTTTCCTTCGATATTAGTATAGTAGGCTGCGAACTTTTACGTTGCAAGATGAAGGAGCAAGAGCTTGTTAACGCGGCTTCTTTAGATACGATGACAGGCAGTAAGGATTATTGTGATTTAAAACGCAAAGGTCAACTTAAAAATCCTACACTTACCGAACTTCACATGAAGCTGTTTGGTGTTCCTTTTGCAGAAGCTCATAATGCTGCTGCTGATGTAGAGGCAACTTCTCGTTGTTTTCTTGAGTTAATTAGGGTTGATGGGTTAAATTGTGAACTTTTTAATTTATCTGCCGAACAGATTCAGACGTTTAAACTCAATAACCCAAATCCGATTGAGCTCGTTGGTATTAAGTATGAATCTTTTAAGGTAAACACTGCTTTTGACGATATTTCTATTGCAGAGGAAGAGAGCAAGAGGCATAATGCAGCAAAGAATATTACCAAACAGTCTTTCGTTCATTTGCATGTTCACACGCAATATTCCATACTCGATGGAGCTGCTAAAACTGCACAAATTGCGGCAAAGGCTAAAGAAGATGGGATGGTTGCTGTTGCTATTACCGATCATGGCAGTATGTTTGGCGTAAAAGAGTTTCATGTGGCTTGCGGCAAAGTGGGGATAAAACCAATTATAGGTGTTGAAGCTTATGTTGCAAGGCGAGGGCATTTAATAAAAGAAAATAAAGGGGATGGCTCAGGTCATCATATTATATTACTGGCTAAAAATTATAAAGGATATCAGAATCTGTTAAAGTTAACATCTATTGCTCATATAGATGGAATGTATTACAAACCTCGTATCGACAAGGATTTGCTCGAAGAATATAACGAAGGACTTATTGTAAGCAGTGCTTGCCTTGGTGGTGAAGTATCGCAACACATCATGAATGGTAATATTAATAAGGCTCGAGAAACAATTCTTTGGTTTAAGGATGTATTTGGACAAGATTATTATCTGGAGATTATGCGTCATCCCAATAACGACCCTCGTATGAAGGGCGATGTTTGGGAAAAACAGGTGAGAGTGAATAAAGTTATTCGTGGATTGGGTGCAGAACTTGGGGTTAAGGTGATCGCTACTAACGACTCACATTTTGTGAATCCCGAAGATGCAGAAGCCCACGATGTACTTGTATGTTTAAACACGGGTCGTGATTACGACGATCCTACTCGTATGCGTTACACCAAGCAAGAATGGTTTAAGACAACAGAAGAGATGAATGAGCTCTTTGCTGATGTGCCTGATGCACTTGCTAACACGATGGAAATAGCTGAAAAAGTAGAATTTTTTGAGCTTAATGCGAATCCTATAATGCCTCCTTTCGATATACCAAAAGAGTTTGGCACTCTGGAAAACTATAAAGAGAAATATGACGAAGCGGCACTTATCGAGGAGTTTGGAGATGATCGTTATGAGAAATTGGGTGGTTACGATAAGGTATTGCCCATTAAGTTAGAGGCAGACTACCTTGAGCATCTTGCATTTGAAGGAGCTAAAGTCCGCTATGGAGAAAAGCCTGAGGAACATGTTGTTGAACGATTAATGTTTGAGTTGGACACAATCAAAACAATGGGATTTCCAGGATACTTTTTGATAACACAGGACTTTATTAACTGGGCAAAAAATAATGGCGTGATTGTAGGTCCTGGTCGTGGTTCGGCAGCAGGTTCTGCGGTAGCATATTGTGCTGGGATTACTGATGTTGATCCTATTAAATATGACTTGCTGTTCGAGCGTTTTCTGAACCCTGATCGTGTTTCAATGCCCGATGTGGATATTGATTTTGATGATGATGGACGACAGGATGTGTTGGATTACGTGACAAAAAAATACGGACAAGATAAAGTAGCTCATATTTGCACTTTTGGTACCATGGCTACTAAAAGTTCCATCAAAGATGTTGCACGCGTATTGCGCTTAGATTTGTCGGAAGCCATTCGCTTAACCAAATTGGTACCCGAAGCGCCAAAGATGAGTTTTAAGAAGGCTTACGAAGAAGAGCCAGCCTTGCTTGAAGAAAAGAATTCTCCAAATCCACTCATTGTTCAAACAATTAAATTTGCAGAATCTCTGGAGGGATCGGTAAGACAAACAGGGGTGCATGCCTGCGGTGTTTTGATAGGAAAGAACCCTTTGGTAGAGCATCTGCCAGTGATGCCAACCAAAGGAGAGGAATTACTAACAACACAGTACGATGGTCGCTATGTGGAGGATATCGGTCTGCTAAAGATGGATTTCCTGGGGCTTAAAACATTATCCATTATCAAAGAAGTGTTGGCCAATGTTAAGCTTTCGAAAGGTATTGATGTTGATATTAACCATGTAGACCTTGAGAATGAAGAAACTTTTCAGCTGTTTAGTCGTGGAGAAACAACTGCTATTTTCCAGTTTGAGTCGCCGGGAATGAAAAAACATTTGCGTGCATTAAAGCCAAACCGATTTGAGGATTTGGTTGCTATGAATGCCTTGTATCGACCAGGTCCAATGGAATATATTCCTTCGTTTACAAGAAGAAAGAATGGCGAAGAAGAGATTGCTTACGATCATCCAATAATGGAGGATTACCTGAAAGATACCTATGGAATTACGGTATATCAGGAACAGGTGATGCTTCAGTCTCGTGCCTTAGGTGGATTTACCCGTGGTATGTCCGATTCCTTGCGTAAGGCAATGGGTAAGAAGATTATTTCAATGATGGATCAGCTAAAGGTTGAGTTCATCAATGGTTGTCACGACAACCCTAAGTTTATGGAAGGTGTTGGTGGAGACAATGCCAAAGCTGATAAATTAATTGAAAAAATCTGGTCTGATTGGGAAGCATTTGCGAAGTATGCTTTCAACAAATCTCACTCGGTGTGTTATGCCTATATAGCTTATCAAACTGGGTTTTTAAAGGCACATTATCCAGCTGAATTTATGGCTGCGGTACTTAGTCGTAACTTGTCTGATATCACGAAAGTGACCATTTTCATGGATGAGTGTAAGCGAATGGGAATGCCGGTTTTAGGACCAGATGTGAATGAATCATACTCTCGTTTTACTGTAAATAAAGAAGGAGCTATTCGATTTGGAATGGCTGCAGTTAAAGGAGTTGGAGAGCAGGCTGTTAATGATATTATTGAAGAAAGAAAAAATGGTCCATTTAAGGATATTTTTGATTTTGTAGAGCGTGTAAACTTAAGATCCGTTAACAAGCGAACGCTTGAAAATTTAGCTATGTCAGGAGGATTTGATAGTTTTGGCTTAAAACGAGGGCAATATTTTCATTTAGATGAATATGATTCCACTTTCTTGGAAAATTTAGTGAAATATGGAAATAAATTACAGGCGGAAAATAATAACATGCAACAAACCTTATTTGGGGATGTTGATGATTATGTAGTTACACCTCCAAAAATTCCAGAGTGTGCCGATTGGCATAAGTTAGAGCGATTAAATAAGGAGAAAACCTTAATTGGCATCTATCTTTCAGCGCATCCATTAGATGATTACCGTCTGGAAATTGAGTCGTTCTGTAATGCTACCTTCGCTAATTTGGGTTCGTCTATGGAATACTATAAGGATAAGGATGTAAGTGTTGCGGGCATGGTTACAGCAGTAAGAAGGGGAACTACAAAAACGGGAAATCCTTTTGCAATTGTTACGCTCGAAGATTTTACTGATTCCTACGAATTTGCGTTCTTTTCTAAAGATTTTGTTGAATATGGTAATTACTTTATTGAGGGAATTTCTTTGTTCATAAATGGTAGGGTGCAAACCCGATCGTGGCCGCGCGACTCTACAGAATTAGAGTTTAAAGTGAAGGGCATTACTTTGCTTTCCGAGGTTCGAGAAAAAAGAGTAAAAGAGATTACTATTGAGATTCCGGTAACGAGTCTTTCTAACGAATTAATTACAGAAATGGCCTGTTGTATGGAGGAAAATAAAGGGAACTTGAAAGTTAATTTTGTTATATTTGATGAGCGAAATATAAGAATGAAAATGTTTTCAAGATCTTGTAGGGTAAACCTTTCCAATGAATTGATTGAATATTTTAAAAATAATCCTGATATTGAATTCAAAATTAATTAACTTGCACAAGTTAATTATAAGATACAAAACACTTAAAAATAGATTACCATGACAATTGCAGTAAATGATGCTAATTTCGAAGAAGTTGTGTTGAAATCAGATAAGCCTGTATTGGTTGACTTTTGGGCAGAATGGTGTGGCCCTTGTAGAATGGTTGGCCCAATTGTAGACGAGCTTTCTAATGATTACGACGGTAAAGTTGTAGTTACAAAGATGGATGTTGACAGTAGTCCTGCTACTTCTGCAAAATTCGGAATTCGTAACATTCCTACTATCCTTTTCTTTAAAGGTGGTGAGATTGTTGACAAACAAGTTGGAGCAGTTCCAAAATCAAGTCTTGCAGAAAAAATTGATGCTTTATTGTAAGTATTGGTTGCAAAATATTTGGGCATAGAGAGATTCTTTCTATGCCTTTTTTTTTATTCATATTCAAAATAGTTTGTTTTGAGGCAACTTTCAGATCTGATACAATTTGAAGAGTTTGATAATCTGGAGCTTTTGGCTAAGCAGATTGTTGAAGGATTTTTGATTGGTTTGCACCGAAGTCCGTATCATGGATTCTCGGTTGAATTTGCAGAACATAGACTATACAATAAAGGGGAATCAACAAAACATATCGACTGGAAATTATATGCTCGCAGCGATAAACTATTTGTAAAACAATTCGAGGAAGAAACCAATCTAAGGGCTCATATTGTTATTGATACTTCTTCTTCCATGTTGTTTCCTTATCAGGAAAAACACCAAACTAAATTGGGATTTGCTGTGCTTTGTGCAGCTGCTTTAATTCACCTTTTAAGAAAGCAAAGAGACGCAGTTGGTTTATGTACTTTTTCCGATAAGATCGATCTTTTTACCCCAGCAAAACTTTCAAATTTACATGCTCATTTGCTGTATGCTCATTTGGGTAAATTGTATAATAAAGAGGGAATTGAGAAAAATAGAGAAACTAAAATTTCAGATACATTACACAAGCTTGCCGAAGCCTTGCATAAACGCTCACTTGTAATTGTTTTTTCTGATTTTATGGGCGATGAAACTCCAAAGGAATTATTGGAAGCCTTGCAACATCTGCGTTTTAATAAACATGAGGTTTTGTTGTTTTCCATTCGGGATAAAGAATTTGAAAACGAATTTAATTTTAGCAATAGGCCAAGTCAGTTTATCGATTTAGAAACAGGAGAAAGCATAAAGTTGAATCCTTCGGATATCAGAGAAATTTACAGTAGGAAACAGAAAGACTTTTTTAACGAATTAGAGCTTTTGTGCGGACAATTTGCAATTGATTATGCCGAAGCCGATATTCGTAAGGAATTCCATTCTGTTTTGCAAGCCTACCTCCTAAAGAGGAAAAAAATGAAATAAGTCAGTTCTAAGAAAGCATTGAGCTGATCGATAAATCCTCAGTCTTTCTAATTACTAATTATTTAGTCGGAAATAATTTTCATCTTCCATAGCTTTACGTTATTTTTATGGGACACTCAATAATTTCTAATAATTAGATAAACCCATAATGAAAAATTGGATTTACCCATTCGTATTGATTTTGCTGTTTGCTTGTGAGCAAAAAAGCAGGCCATCGGTATATTCTAGTGAATCTTATGTGGAAAATGGAGTTGTCAAGCAATACGATGATGCAAACAGACTTACGGCAGAAATTACTTTTAAAAATGGTGTTCGTCATGGTGTCACTAAAATTTATTACCCATCAGGAGAGTTGAGTGATGAAATTATCTATGTTGATGACGAGAAATCTGGTATTGCTAAAAAATTCCATAAAAATGGTCAATTGTACAGTCTTACTCCTTATCACAAAGATAAAAAGGACGGTGTGCAGATAAAATATTACTCTAATGGTGATATATGGGCTGAAACCCCTTACATGAGAGGACAGCCTGGCATTGGTTTAAAAGAATACAGGCAGGATGGACGTTTACGAACTAATTTTCCAAGTATTGAAATTCAGAAATTAGTAAAGGATGATATTGTGGTTCTAACACTGTCTTTAAGTAATTATTCCAGAAATGTAATTTTTTATGTTTCAGATTTGATGGAAGATAAATACATCCCATTTGCAGCCAAGCCTCTTTATGCCAAAGGTGGATTGGCTCGATTCGAAATTCCATACACTCCTGGAGTAGCACTCGATACAACTTTAAATATTGTTGCAAAATATCAAACAAAGGATCATAATATCAATATTTCTCAGCGAAAATTTCAGGTTGAAGTTAAATAATTTACTTTTCAGAAAATGAGAGTTTCGAAAGAATTGGGTAATGATCGGAGTATTGTTTTTTTATTCGTTGATAATCGTAGCATTCAGTATTCTTGTCATGAAGAATGTAATCAATTCTAAATGATGGGAAGTCTCCAGCGTAAGTTGTACTGATTCCAAATCCTTTATCTGTAAAACTATCGCTAAAATTATCTCGTAAGGTTTTGTATGTAAATGACTGCGGAGTGTCGTTAAAGTCACCGCATATAATTATGGGATGCGGCGATTGATCGATATGTGCCCGAATAATTTGAGCTTGCTTGGCTCTGCGAATAAAAGCATAACGCAATCGGAACGAAATGTCTTTTATCTCATTTAATTCATGTTCGTCGGCTTTAAATTCTTTTTTGTTAATGAATTCGTAATTTTTTCCTATAAAACGGTTCGACTCTAAGTGAAGATTGTATACTCGAAGAGTATTTTTTCCAATTTGAACATCTGCAAAAATAGCACCACATAAATTTCCTTTCTCAAAACCGATCTCTCCTTGATGAGTAATTGGATAGCGTGAGAAAATTGCCACGCTAGTACCGCGTTTGCTACGAACTATATTTTTTGCACTTAATTCTTTTTTTAAATTATTTATAGAGAGTAAACCAGAATTAGTTGTTCTGAATTCTTGAAAACAAATGATTCCTGCTTTAAGGTCTTTGGTGAGCTGAATTATATTTTCAGGTGTTTTAGGATCTTTTGTCCATTGGTATATATCAAAGGAGCGAACATTGTAACTCAGAACATTAATTGAGTTTTCCTTCTTTTCAGTTTTAACCGAGTAGTTGAATTGAATGAAGTTGGATAAAGACTGATATCCAATTAGAATGGCTAATAAAGGAATTAAAAAACTCCAACGTCTTCTCAACATCCAGTAGATAACAAACAAAATGTTAATAATCAGTAAATAAGGATAAGCTAATCCCCAAAATGCAGGCAGCCAAAAGTTATCAGGATTAATATGGGCCGCCAGATAAGAGATCAAAAGCGAGCCCGAAAATATCAGGCTAAAGATAACAAGTGATTTGTGTAGAAAGTTCTTCAAGCTATTATTTCTGATTACTTGATTTAAAAAGGATTTCTTTTTCTTCTTTGCTTAAACTATCATAGCCCGATTTAGCAATTTTTTCTAAAATAGCATCTAGGTGTTCCTGATTTTGTTTTTTTGCCTTGTTATACTCTTTATCGTCCATTTTCTGAGTGTTCTTATAGCTCACCTTCATTTTTCGTTTCTTAAAAAGACCGAAAAAGGAATTCATTAATGAGTTGAAACCAGAAGATATATCTTTTCCCTTGCGAAGTTGACTAATGAATAACCAACCATAAAAAGCGCCTCCTAAATGAGCGAGATGCCCGCCTGCATTCCCATCGGCAATACTTAAAACATCTGTAACAATAAAGAATAAGGCGATGTATTTGATTTTTACCGGGCCTATAAATACAAGGTGGATAACATGGTTGGGCACATAAATTACTGTAGCCAGAACAACAGCCATAACTGAGGCTGAAGCGCCAAGAGCATAGGATCCAAATAAAGCACTCTCGAAAACCGGAAATAGATTGTAAGCAAAAATGTAGGTGGCAGCACCCGTTAAGCCACCAATCAAATAAATACTTAGCAGTTTTTTCTGATCTAAATAACTAAGGAAAATTCTTCCAAACCAGAATAACCAAAGCATATTCATTAAGATGTGCAGAAATCCTTCATGCAAGAACATGTAGGTAAAAACAGTCCAGGGTCTGCCTAGCAACGCGCTGGTTTCTGCAGGTACTGATAACCAGTATACTAAAAATGGAACTTGTGATGTTTCCAGATTAAAAAGAAAAGTCAAAACACCCACAATTTTAACAATTAGAAAAACACCAAAGTTGATGTAAATCAGTCTCGTTAAATTACTTCCTTCTTTAAATGAGTCTTTAATTCCGTCCCAAATACTTTGGTGGGAATAAGACTGATATGGATTGTTGAAATTCATGCTCATGAAATATCAATCTTTAATTATTAATAAAATCGGTTCGAATTCTTCTGCCAGTATTTTATCAGGATAAAACCAAAAAGCATACCACCTAAATGGGCAAAATGGGCTACATTATCACCACTCTGATTTTGAAAGCCCATAAATAATTCCAAAACACCGTATCCAACTACAAAATACTTTGCTTTGATTGGAATGGGAGGGAATAGAAGCATTAATTCTGTGTTAGGGAATAGCATACCAAAAGCCAACAGGATCCCAAATACTGCTCCTGATGCACCGACTGTTGGGACATTAATATTTTCAGTAATCATTTGGTTTACCATTGCAATTGCCTTTTGTGTATCGTAGACATTGTTTGGGTGTTCAGCCCAGCTGTTTACAAAATCGGTAACCCAAGGATTAACTTTCCCCATATGCTCGCGTATAAACTGAAGCATTAAGTCGGGAGATGGAGTATTGCTAAATGCATTTGCAGCGGCTTTCATCGAAGAATAATCAAGCCACCCTACAAAAGTGTGAAGTGCAGCGGCACCAAGTCCTGTTACCATGTAGTATAGTAAAAATCGTTTCGGACCCCATACGCTTTCCAATACACGCCCAAACATAAACAGTGCGAACATATTAAAGAACAAATGGCCTATTCCCCCATGCATAAACATGTGAGTGATGAACTGATGTGGTTTGAAATATTCTGATGCAGGTTGGTGCAAAGCAAAAAGCTTGTCCATACTAAAGCCAAAACGGTCGCCGATTACCGTGGTTGCGAGCAGTACCAATACATTTATAATTATCAGGTTTTTTACAACCGGAGGGAGATCCAAAAAGGAAGATCTAAATTGACTCATTCTAATTTATTTTAATATTTTCTTTTTCATCTAACAATAGTTAGACCAATTTATCATTTGTATGTTTGATTAACAAATCTAAGACAGATTGTCACTCTATTTAAATCTACTTTCTAATTCCTGAGACTCAAGAACCGAAATAATTGCTTTGCCATCAGGAGTGAAATTGGGCGTGGAGCAAGCAAAAAGCTGATCGATTATGGAACTCATTTCCTCATTAGTGAGAGTTTTACCATAGTTTAATGCAGAAGCTTTCGCTAACGATTTAGCCAAATTTTCACGAACTTTTAGTTTTACATCCATTTGGTTCGACTTGTAATTTGCCAGCAAATTTTCAACCAGTTCTTTCGGATCACAATTGAGTATGTCGGCAGGAGTACCATTGATAACGAAGGTTTTCTTGCCAAATTCACGAATATCAAATCCCAAAGCTCTCACATCTTCAATGATTACTTGTAAAAGAGTATAATCCGAAGCGTTAAGCTCTATGGTTTGTGGGAATAATGTTTGCTGAGCAATACCCTGATGATTTTCCAGCGAATTGATAAATTTTTCAAACAAAATTCGTTCATGTGCTTTGCGCTGATCGATAATCATTAAACCGGAACGAATAGGCGTTAAGATGTATTTATTTTTCAGTTGAAAAAAGTTCTTAGCTTTCTGAATTTGTTCCTGAGGCTGTAGTCTTTTTTGTGCAAATTCTTCGGGCACTTTAGGTAGCTGAAAATAATCAGGAATATTTTCCCGATCGATTGTTGCTTGACTCAACTTTTCTTCAGATTCCCTTTTTGAAGGCTCCTCGTATAAAGTTTCCCATTTTTCGGGAACTGCTTTTTTTGGGCTACCACTTTGTGAAGGAGTTTTTGCTTTAAATTCCTGATAAAATTGGTTTGATTCAAAGGATCTGCGCTCTTCGTCGAAAGGATTATAACTTTTTTCCCCATCAAAAGGGTTGTAGTTTAAATCTGCTTCGAATGGGTTGAATTCAGGATTTACCTTAATCATCGGAGCTTCAATGTCGGCATTACTGCCAGCTACCGGAATTTCTAAACTATTGTCTTCATCAAAATCGATGGAAGGAACGATATTAAATTTCCCCAATGCCTCACGAATAGAAGCTTGAATGATTTGATAAATGGCTCGCTCATCCTCAAATTTAATTTCGGTTTTGGTTGGATGAATATTAATATCAATAATTTGAGGATCGACCTCAAAAAAGATGAAGTAAGGAGGTATGGTTTCAGGCGGCAATATCTTATCGTAAGCCTGCATTATTGCTTTATGAAAATAAGGATGTCGCATGTAGCGGTTGTTCACAAAAAAGAATTGTTCTCCTAAGTTTTTTTTCGCATTTTTTGGTTTTCCAATAAAACCAGTCAATTTCACAATGCTGGTGCTTGTGTTTATACTGATCAGCCTTTGGTTCATTCCTTTGCCAAAAACGTTAATAATTCGTTGGCGGATATGACTAGCAGGGAGATTGTAAATTTCGGCGTCGTTGTGAAGGAGTTGAAAGGCAATATCAGGATGTGAAAGCACGATTCGATGAAATTCGGTAATGATATTGCGAAGTTCGGTGGAATTGGCTTTTAAGAATTTTCGACGAGCAGGAACATTAAAAAAGAGGTTTTTTACAATAAAATTACTTCCATCGCTGCAGGCCGATACTTCCTGTGAAACCGCTTCTGAACCACTTATAACAATATGAGTTCCTAATTCGTCTTCGGTACGTTTGGTTTTTAATTCAACATTTGCAATAGCCGCAATAGAGGCAAGAGCTTCGCCACGAAAACCCATGGTTCTAATGGCAAACAGATCATTTGCCTTTCGAATTTTAGAAGTTGCATGTCGTTCAAAAGCAAGACGCGCATCCGTAACGGACATACCGCACCCATTATCGATAACTTGAATTAGGGTTCTTCCTGCATCTTTTAAGTTGATTTTTATTGAGTTACCTCCAGCATCAATGGCATTCTCCACAAGTTCTTTTACAACTGAAGCTGGTCTTTGAACTACCTCACCTGCAGCAATTTGATTGGCTACATTGTCAGGCAGAATCTGTATCAAATCCGACATATAAATTTCTACTTCTAAAGTTTAGTTTTTTAGTAATACCGATTATTAATTTGTTTGAGCCATTTTTGTGCTTTACTTTAAATAGCTAACAGATTTTATATCGGTATTATACCTTACTGTTTCCTTGGCAATAAATAGTCCAAGCTATTTACAAATGGTATAACGTGTTGGGTGAAATTTAAATTGCCTGATTTCACGATTTATGAAAAGTGACAAAGATAAATTTACAAAGGAGAAATTTAAATTACTCCATTCCATCCATAAATGTAAATGTATGCTGCAATTGCAAGCAAGACAAAAATTAGTAACAATCGAATGTTCGATTTGTTTCTAGCGCCATTCGAATTAAAGTGAGCATGACGCAGCTGAGTTTTCATTCGTCCTTTTATATTAGGGATGTATGGTTCATTTTCATCTCTCAACCCTAGTTCTCCGCGAATCCTTTTTTCTCTCTCTTCTCTCTCTTCTTTTGCCGGATCCCAATATCGGGGTTGAATATTAAATCTTTTATGTTCAGGTTTTTTAAAAAAACTTGTAAATGCCATGATAAAATGTTTTATACCAGTTAAAAGTGTACTGTTGCGGGTATAATTGAGAGACTTTTGCGAATCAAATTAGAAAATTTACTATCAGAAGGCAAAAGAATCAGGACAAACAATACTTTTTGTCTCTAAACGACTTACAAATATATCGATTTTTTCTGGTTTTTTTCTTCTGTAAATTCTATTACTGCTAGTTAAAAGATCCTAAAAAAAAGATTTGTATACAAGTATTTAAATGATTTTCCCACTAAATGTCAGACTGAAATTAGTTTAGTTTTTTTCCACATTGATTGCAGTGTAGAGCATCATCGGCATGATCTTCGGCCAAACAATTTGGACAAACTTGAGTAGATGGAGTTTTTGAAGATTGTCTGGTGAGTTCAGCAGTTACAATTCCTGTAGGAACAGCAATAATAGCATACCCGATAATCATCACAAGGCTAGCAAAAAATTGCCCAAGAGATGTTGTTGGGGAGATATCTCCATAGCCTACTGTGGTGAGTGTTACAATTGCCCAATAAATTCCTTGCGGAATGCTGGTAAAACCATTTTCTCCACCTTCTATTAAATACATGATGGTTCCGATAATAATTACCATAGTAAGAACAGCAAAAAGAAAGACAGATATTTTTATCCGGCTTTGGCGAAGGGCGCGAACGATAATAGCTCCTTCTTTGGTGTAGCGATTGAGTTTTAAAATTCGGAAGACCCGAAGAAGACGCAATGCTCTAATAACCATTAAACCGTGAGTTCCGGCTACTACCAGACCTAAATAAGAGGGAAGTACCGATAGTAAATCAATAATGCCGTAAAAGCTAAAAATATAGGATTTTGGTTTTTCAATGATCCATATTCGTAGAATGTATTCAAGAGAAAAGATGCCTGTAATCATCCATTCCGAAATTTTTAGCAAATCGTGATAATTTCTCTCTATTGATGGTACGCTTTCCAATACGACTAAAAGGATACTAAGAAGGATAACAACAAGTAAGCTTACATCAAATATTTTTCCTGCTCTGGTGTCAGCTTCGAATATTATTTCGTAGAGGTGATCTTTGGTTGTACTCATGAATGCATTAAATATGGGTTTCAGAACATAAACTTACTAAAAAAGGAGGAAAGAGCATTAGAAGGGTCTGGAAGAGTCTTGAAAAGTCTAAAAGTTGAATGGTTGAATCGTCAAACGGTTAAATGGTCGGTATTCATTATATGTTGCAAATAAAGGTGCAGAGCACCCAAATATTTGTAGAAATTAGTTGATGATAAAAAATCTACAACGCGATAGAATTATCCTAAAAGTATTTAAATGGTAAAATGGTTAAAAAGTTTGTAGAATCATAAAAAAATATAAAACTTAGACTTTGATGGAATTACAAATCTGAGATGATAAATCTCATTGCTCTTTTTTTTATACTTTTGAGTAAAATTTGAACAAGATGATTTTAAACGATATAAAAGAGAGCTTTTTGGATGCACAAAAAGTGTTGAATGAATTTATTGCGGATGAGGCAAATTTTTCGGCAATAGAAAAGGCTGGAGATGCAATGGCAAAATCCATAAAAGATGGCGGAAAGATTATTTCTTGTGGTAATGGTGGTTCGATGTGCGATGCCATGCATTTTGCCGAGGAATTAACAGGTCGGTTTCGAGGAGACAGACCATCGATGCCAGCCGTAGCCATTTCAGATCCGAGTCATATTACTTGTGTGGCAAACGATTATGGTTTTGACTATATCTTTTCGAGATATGTTGAAGGAATGGGTCAAAAGGGAGATGTGTTTTTAGGAATAAGCACTTCGGGAAATTCGGTTAATATTATTAACGCAATTAAGGCGGCCAAGGATAAAGGGCTAGTTGTTGTTGGTTTAACCGGAAAAACGGGAGGTGAAATGGCCGCGCTTTGCGATGTTGAAATTAGAGTTCCTTGGAAACGGTATTCCGACCGAGTACAGGAAATACACATTAAAGTGATTCATTGTTTGATTCAATATATAGAAGCAAAAATGAAATAGCTCTGAAGATGTGAGAAATGAGATTGGTTTTACCTAAATTTCAAACATAAGAGGGAGCTGAAACATAGTATTAGATAAGGATGTCGAAATGACATCCTTTTTTTGTGCTGTTCGCTAGATGCAGACACTTGCTCCATAATTTGAATTATGTTGTTGTTATTTGTGAGATTATTGTTACATTCATGGTTTGATTTTGTTAATTAGTTAAAACTCAAAAATATGCTTGTTAAAACCTATGGAAGTGCTGTGTATGGTATTCATGCCACTACAATTACAATTGAGGTGAATGTTTTTCCTGGGGTTCGTTTTTCCTTGGTAGGATTGCCAGATAATGCTGTGAAGGAAAGTCAGCAGCGAATTGATTCTGCTTTGCGTGAGGTTGGTTACAAGATTCCTGGTAAAAAAATCATTATTAATATGGCTCCTGCCGATATCCGAAAAGAAGGATCGGCTTACGATCTTCCTTTGGCAATTGGAATACTGACAGCGACAGAACAGATTAATTGTGAGGTACTAAGTAAATACGTTATTATGGGCGAACTCTCGCTCGATGGCAGTTTAGTTCCCATAAAAGGTGTATTACCAATGGCTATTCAGGCCAGGGAAGAAGGTTACGAGGGATTAATTTTACCAAAAGCGAATGCACGAGAAGCAGCTGTGGTCGATAAGCTTAAAGTGATTGGAGCAGATAGCATTAAAGAAGTAATTGACTTTTTAAAAGGCGATTTGGAAATTCTACCCACCGAAGTAGATACGCGAGCTGAGTTTTACGCACACTTAAATAATTTTCCTCACGATTTTGCTGATGTAAAAGGGCAGGAGAATGTGAAACGTGCTTTGGAGATTGCAGCAGCTGGCGGTCATAATATAATCATGATTGGACCTCCAGGAGCAGGAAAGACAATGCTAGCCAAACGAATATCAGGGATTTTGCCTCCCTTAACACTTCAGGAAGCATTGGAAACAACAAAAATTCACTCGGTGGCCGGTACCTTGGAAAAAAACAGTGCGCTGATGACACAAAGGCCATTTAGATCGCCCCACCACACAATTTCAGATGTTGCTTTAGTTGGTGGTGGAACATTTCCGCAACCTGGAGAAATAAGTTTAGCACACAATGGAGTGCTGTTTTTAGATGAGTTGCCCGAATTTAAAAGAACTGTTCTTGAGGTAATGCGTCAACCCTTGGAGGATAGAACAATTACCATATCGAGAGCTAAATCGACCATTGAATATCCTGCAAGCACCATGTTGATTGCTTCTATGAATCCTTGTCCGTGCGGTTACTATAACCATCCCGATAAAGATTGTTTGTGTGGTCCGGGAATGGTGCAAAAATACCTGAGCAAAATTAGCGGTCCGCTTTTGGATCGAATCGATATTCACATAGAAGTAGTACCCGTTTCTTTCGATAAAATATCGGATCAGCGACTGTCGGAAAAGAGTGAAATTGTTCGCGAAAGAGTTGATAAAGCCAGACAAATTCAAGTGAAAAGATTTGCCGAACACGATGGAGTACACTGCAACGCCCAAATGAGTTCGAAATTGTTGAGAAAACATTGTTTGCCCAACGAGGCTGGCAATCAACTGCTAAAAACCGCCATGGAAAAAGTTGGACTTTCTGCCCGTGCCTACGACAGAATCCTGAAAGTATCACGCACCATTGCCGATTTGGAAGGATCTGATATTATAGAAACCGATCATTTGGCCGAAGCCATTCAGTATCGCAGTTTGGATCGCGATGGATGGGGAGGATAGGGTGAGCATTAGGAATTAAGAATTTTTGGCTGAGGGTCTCACTTGTAGTGAGGCTCTCAGTTTGTATTTTACCCCTAAATCCCCTAAAGGGGACTTGCTAAAACCTAAACTTGATTCGATGATTGAATCCTTCGGATTCAAAATGTCTATAGCAAGAAAACCAACCCATATAATTCGACTCCGAAGGAGTCGTACAATATGCACAGAATCATTTTTCTATAAATAGATTATCCCTTCGGAATATTTTGTATTGAATAACTGTTGGCTCATGCCATGGCGTGACCGTATTTTTAATGTTATTTGAATGCGATGATCTGAAATGCGGATACGACATGTCGTATCCCTACGTCATTACTGAATAGATTTGTAATTGCCTGAATCAATGTGTATTGATTGGTATTTGTAGGGGCGTGCCACGGCCTGACCTTTTTTTGGTTAGAAATTGTGGATGCAATAAAAATGATACAAATGGATATTTGGGGCAGGTTGGCTTAGGGATTGTAGTGGAAACCTCACAGCCGATTTAGTTTTGCGCGCTGGAAGGCGAGGAGTTGGAGCGAAAAGCCCGACCGACTAAAAGGAGGTAAGCCCCCACATTAAAGTGGCGATAAACACTCATTTTTAACAAACTGAGGAAAAGAAAAAGACGATTAGCTCGTTTTTTATATTGTTTTGCTACATTTGTTTAACTAAAAGAATAAAATCGTTGTGCTAAAAACGAAGCATTAAAAGAAACACTTACTATGCGAAACAAATTGAATGATCCAATTGCAAGATTAATGGGATTGCGTTACAAGTCTCATCCTTGGCATGGACTAGATGTGGGAGACAATGCACCGGAATCGGTAATGGCTTTTATAGAAATGGTTCCTACTGATACGGTTAAATATGAGGTGGACAAAACCAGTGGATACCTAAAAATTGATCGTCCACAGAAATTTTCGAATGTAGTTCCTGCTTTGTATGGTTTTTTACCTCAAACTTATTGCGGTAAATCGGTTGGAGAATATTGCAGCGAAAAATCGGGAAAAGAAAATATTCAGGGGGATTCGGATCCTTTGGATATTTGTGTGTTAACCGAGAAAGCAATATCGCATGGGGATATTATTGCAGAAGTTCGTCCGATTGGTGGTTTTCGAATGATTGACGGAAACGAAGCGGATGATAAGATTATTGCCGTATTGATTAATGATGCTACTTATGGCGGGTTTACTGATATTAAGTGCTTGCCAACTATAATTGTTGATAGGTTAAAACATTATTTTTTGACTTATAAGGATATGCCAGGATTAGATAGCGAAGCTGAGATTACACATATTTATGGTGTTGAAGAGGCGCACGAGGTAATTATCAGATCGATGAACGATTACAAAACCAAGTTTGAAAATTTGGAAGACATACTAAGACATGTTTAATAAATATTAATTACGATCTCGATAGCTATCGGGGATTAATTACAAAATGAAAAACGATAGAAAGCGATGGTTCGAAAGAACTGTTGCTTTTTTTTTTGCGTTTACTTTGGATGTAGTATAATTGGTGGTAATGTTTATTATTTGTTTAAGTTTTGATGTAATTTGATCTAAATAAGAATTTTAAGGGTGAAAAATTTGCACAATTGGTGGATATGTGCGAGATTAAAAAGATAGAGTTTTTTAATTTGCAAAGGAGAGCTAAGAATGAAAATATTGTTTGAAACAAAAAGATTATATCTACGGGAGATACTAACAAGCGATGCCGAGAGTATGTTTGAGATGGACTCGGATGCTGAGGTTTATAAATTTTTAGGCCGTAAGCCAATTCGTAACATCGGGCAAAGTAAAAAGATGATTGAATTGATTCGGGAGCAGTACAAAAAAAATGGTATTGGCCGTTGGGCGATTGTTGAAAAAGAATCGGATTCTTTTATTGGCTGGACAGGTTTTAAATTGGAAAAAGAAAACCACAACGGACATAGCGATTTTTATGATTTGCGTTTTCGTTTGCTCCGCAAATTTTGGGGAAAAGGATACATTACCGAAGCCACAAAAGCGGCTATCGAATATGCTTTTACCGAGCTTAAAATTCCTGAGATTTATAGTATGACCTTGGTAAGTAATGAGAAATCGCAACACGTGTTGAAGAAACTTGGATTTAAACTAGAAGAGAATTTCAAGTTTCAGGGAGATGATATTACATGGTATCAATTGGAGAATAAATAAGGATTTGTTGGGTGTCCGTTTAGAATCATTTCTGTTTGAATTATTTTGTGGCGATTGAATAATGATGTGCAAAAATGGTTTTGGCAATCAATAGTGGTGTTTTTTTAAAAAAGCCCTTTTAGGGGTTTGGGGTATTTTTGAACAATGGGTTTTTCTGAAAAAGGACACGCCATGGCATGTCCCTATGGTTTTCGTGAACAGATTATTAGATCTATTCATACCTCAAACTCTCCACTGGATTCCTTATTGCAGCCCGCCACGACTGAAATGAAACTGTTAGTAGAGTAATTCCCAAGGCGATAAATCCTGCCAAGGCAAAAATCCACCAGCTAAGTTCTGTTTTGTAGGCAAAGTTTTCGAGCCATGTGTGCATGGCATACCAGGCAATAGGGCAAGCAATAACAAAGGCGATGGCTACCCATTTTGCAAATCCTTTGTTAAGCATTGTAATTATTTCATGAGTTTTCGCACCATTTGCTTTGCGGATACCTATTTCTTTGGTTCGTTGTTCGGAGGTGAAATAGGAGAGAGCACTAATTCCGAGTATGCCGATGATGATGCCAAGAACAGAGAAGCTCATCAATATCCGTTTCAGGATATTCTCCGATTTGTACTGCTGCGCAATTTTATCATCCATAAAGAAGTAGTTCATTTTTTGGTTGGGGTAATGTTTTTGCCATTCTTCCTGAATGCTCGTCATGGCGCTTCTTATATTCTCAGGAGACATGCGAACATGCATAAACCTTGCTCTGTTTCGGGATTCATCGATAAGGAAAACGTAGTCGCCAATTTGATTGTGTGCAGAACTGTAATTAAAATCTTTTACAACACCAATGATATCAACTCTTCTCTGATCTGCTTCCAATGGTATTCCTGATCGAAATAAATTCAGTTCCTCAAGAGTTTTGTGTTTTTCCATCAATCTTTTATACAAATGCTTGTTGATAATCATTCCCTCGATTGTGTCTTTAGATTTATTGATATAATCGTGAACAAGTTGAATGTTCATGGTTTTTAAAAAATCATAATTAGCCATTGACATTTCGGCGGTTCCTTCAATCCCAAAACCATCAAGCGATAAGGTTTGTGTAGGATATCCAAAATGCTGCAGTGTAAAACCAACTGATTCTATGGATGATTTTTTTCTTAATTCATTGGCAAACACATTGGGGTCTTTTGAAAAATCCGTCAACTTAAGAACAACAATATTGTCTTTTGTAAAGCCAAGAGGTTTATTTAATAGGAATGAGATTTGTTTGTTGACCAAAATTGCAGATGAAATGAGGACAATTACGATCATGATTTGAAAGATCATTAATGGTTGTAAAATCTGCCCGCCGGTTAAAGATGTCTGACCTTTAATGATATTGCTTGTTGAATTGTTTTTTAAAATAAAAAAGCGCACAAAAAGTATGCTTAGAATTCCACTAAACAGCAGAACGGCTAATGCTGCCAGATAAATGATTGGTTCGGAATAAAAAACATGAAATTGAATTTCATAGAAGTTATTAATGTAAGGCGTTATTACTTCAATCAGAAATAAAGAGATGATGACTGATATGGAACAAAGAAGAAGTACTTCTATTAGAACCTGTGTTAATAAATGTTTCCTGTGAGCTCCGATTGATGATTTTAATCCAAATTCTTTTGATCTTTTGAAGAGGTTAACCGTGATTAAGCTAACAAAATTGATTAATGAAATAAGTAATATAACCAAAGCAACGATTGTGAATAAATTGATGTTTATTTTTGTGTTGCTTTCTTTCAATTCAAATCTGCAATTCGATTTTAAGTGAATATCGGAAAGTTTAATAAGGCTGAATTTGTAATCTTTAGGTCCCGGGGTCTGTCTAAAGCCGGAATTATTGAATGCATTGAGGATTTTCTTTTCAACAATTGAAGGGGAAGCCTCTTTTTTTAATTTTAGATAGTTGTAAACCCATTGAGTTTTTCTTTCTGATAATGTGGCATAGGCATTTTCGAGTGAGCCTTTTTGAGAAAGTAAAATTTCACAATTGAAATGAGTCTTGATTGGTGTGTTTTTAACGATGCCAACAATTTCATATTTTCCAAGATCTCTTCTGTATTGCAAGCCCTCAACATCAATGTATTCTCCAATTGGGTTTTTGTCTTTAAAATGTTTTTCAGCAAATCGTTCAGAAATGAAGGCAACATTGGGTTTTGTAATATCAGACAAATTGCCAACCAAACTTTCAATACCGAATAGGTTCATAAAATTGGTATCGACTGATAAAATGTCTTCTTGCGATACGCTTTGTTCGTTTATTTTAATGGTTCCCGACTGACAATGTGAAAATTGTGTTGCGTCTTCTACTTCAGGAAAATTGGCCGAGGCTTCCTTTATGAATCCTAAACTTCGTGCCCATAGATCATCAATGTGCGAAGGTGTTGATATAACACGGAAGATATCTTGATGATCTTTAATGTGTTTATCGTAGATTTTTTCGTTTTGCACATGAATGAACAAAACAAAAAAGGAAGCAATTCCAATGCTGAGACCCATTATGTTGGTTACAGAAAAGGTTCTGTTCTTAAGTAATCGTAACACCGATAATTTTAAATGATACCAAAGCATGTTATTTTTTTTAGATTTATTCGTACCTCAAACTCTCCACCGGATTCCTGGTAGCGGCCCGCCACGATTGAAATGAAACAGTGACTAGTGCAATTATTACGACAATAAGTCCCGCTAAAGCAAAAATCCACCAAGAGATATCCGTTTTGTAGGCAAAGTTTTCGAGCCATTTGTCAATGGCACACCAGGCAATTGGACAGGCTATTACAAAAGCAATTACTACCCATTTTATGAAATCTTTGTTTAGCATGCTTATTATTTCAAAGGTTTTTGCTCCGTTTACTTTTCGGATTCCTATTTCTTTGATACGACTTGTTAAAATAAAGGATGCCATACCAAATAATCCCATGCAGGCAAGTAGAATTGCCAGAGCTGAAAAATAGCCCAGAAGTTGAAAAGTTTTTTTATCTTTTTGATAGAGTTGCTCCAAGCTTAAATCTAAAAAACGAAAATCAAATACCTGATCAGGATAAAATTTCTCACATATTTGGGTTACCGATTGTATTGAACTTGCGGCAGACGAAGGTTTTATTTTAATCATAAGCTCAGAGCACTCATCTGGCTTAATTACGAAAATTACTGGTTTTATTCTATCATAGAGTGATTCGAAATTAATATCATTGATAACACCCACAATCTTTCTTTTGGATCGTGGCCAATTGCATTTAAGCGATAGTCCGATCGGGTCACCTTTTATCCCAATTCGTTTAACAGCAGCTTCGTTTAAAATGACTGCTTCCTCCTCATCTGTTTTAAACTGATTGGAAAATAATCGGCCTTGCGTTGCATTTATGCCTAGTGTTTCAAAGTAATCGAAGTTGACATGAACATATGCAATTGCAATATTTTCGGTTCCACCCTCCAGTAAAATCCCACCTATATTATTGAGAGAGCCTGAAGGAACCCGACTAGCCGAAGAAACACT
>JBFFMG010000010.1:0-23858 GCA_041554215.1 Labilibaculum sp. | reverse complement strand
GGACTGTTTATCGACTCGGAAGAGATTATTTATGGAATGAAGGATGAGCCAAAAAAATATCTTGATTTACAAAAGGAGTTATCATCTAAAAAAGGAAAGTATTGCATTGTCCATAATGTAGAAGCGGGAGAGTATTTTCATAAAATTGCAATGAAGTACGCTTGTACTATCAATAATATTAAAGAATGGAATGGAATGGAAAGTCCTGATATTTTTATTGGACAAAAATTGAAAATTTGGGTTTATCCTTCCGATACATTGGCGCAAAAACCAGAACGGGAACCTTTGTTGAGAAAAAGTAAGTTTTTATTGTATGAAGTTCAGACCGGTGATAGTCTGAGTTCGATAGCCGATAGATTTCAACTGGAATCAACTACCGATTTAGTCGAAATAAATAGTATTAATCGTTCAAAAGAAATAGAGCCAGGAATGGTATTAAAAATAGTTCGTTACGAATAGAAACATTTGTCTCTGTAAATTTAAAATTATGAAGAGAATAATTCAAATAGCTGTACTTTGTTTATTTGTTGTGGTGAGTATTTCTTCTTGCAAAAAAACAACAAAAGGTTTAAGACCCGTAGTAACTGGTAAATCAGGAGAGATTGTTGTAATAATCAACGATGCCTTGTATGAAGGAAGTGTTGGTGATACATTAAAGTCTGTATTAAAGGATACTCAAATTGGATTGCCTCAAGATGAATCATTGTTTGACATCCTGCAAATTACTCATAATGAGTTTTCGAGTATGTTTAAAACACACAGAAGTATTTTAGATTTACGAGTGTCATCAAAAGTTACTGAAAATAAAGTCTCTGTAAAAGATGAAGCGTATGCTAAAACACAGTCGTTTATGAAGATAGAGGCTAAAAGCAACCAGGAGATGATTTCACTTTTAAGAGAAAATAAGAATAAGATTATCACTTATTTTCATATTGGTGAACGAGAACGAAAAATTAAAATTTTCAGGAAGAATGTTGTTCAGGAAATTTTCGATAAATTAAAGGAAAAAAACAATTTCACCTTAGCGTTTCCTTCCGGATATACAATAAATAAAGAAGAAGATAATTTTCTTTGGATTAGTAAAGAAACTCCAACAACAAGTCAGGGTATGTTTATTTATACCTACGATTACCTTTCCGAAGATGCCTTTACGAAAGATTTGGTAATTGGAAAAAGAAATTTATTGCTTCGAAAGTTTGTTCCAGGTCCTAAAGAAGGAAGTTACATGTCCACAGAAATGAATTTCCCAATTTCTAACCGACAATTCGAATTCCAAAAGAATTATGCTGCCGAAACTAGAGGCTTGTGGAAAGTGGAAGGCGATTTTATGGGTGGCCCTTTTGTGAATATCACTTTTCTTGATCAAAAGAACAATAGAGTGGTTTGCATGGACTCTTACGTTTACAATCCAAATCACGACAAACGTGAATTGTTGAGAGAATTGGAAGCGATAATGTATTCTTATATTGATATAACGAAGTAAAAAAGTGAATTTACCCGATTTAAAGAATTTAAGTATTGAGCCTTATCGCAATCGCGAAGAGGTAATACGGCAGGTTGCTGCACAGATTGAGAAAGATTTTGATCAGTTTGGATTGGAGGTGACTTTTTCGGGCGAGATTCAGAATGCATACGAAGAACTTTTTTCTCAGCTTAATGAGCACTTAACTCACTTACTGGATCGTGATTATCATCGTTTGGTTTTGTTGTTGTATCAGATAGATGTAAGTGAGAAACAAATAGTAAAAACAGAGTTGAATTTTCCTGACGTTCCCAAATCTCAATTGTTGACGGAGTTAATCATTCTGAGAGAACTTAAAAAAGTATTAATAAGGAACTATTTTAAGGAAAATCCTGATAAATTATAAATGAACCGCAGCTATCAGCTGCGGTTTTCTTTTTCCCTTTCAAAGCATAATGCTTTACGCTAAGTTTTTTACTATTTTTACTTGACTATAAAAAATCACAGGAATTTCTATTCATTACTATTTAGAGATCGTTGATTTATAGGATTGGTTATTTTATTACAGAAAAATGACTTAATATACAGGTAATTAGAGTGTTTAAACAAAAATGAGGTCTTATGAAGATAGAAATAGAATGCTCTCAGAAGCCGGATGAGAATGAAAATATTCTTTACTTGGCAACAACCGATAATTATAAGAAACTTCCTCTTTCTGATTTAGAAATGAAGTTTGCCGAAGATCAAGTTAATGCTGAAGAAACAGTAATTGAGTTGAATCGATATACGCACAAAATTTATTTGCATGTGTCAGATAAAAAGGTGTTTGTTAATTCTGATTTGGAAAAACTCAGAAAATTAGGTTTCTCTGTGCATACCAAGATTCAAGAAAGTAAAATTTCTAAAATTATTCTTCAAGATTACTTGAACAATGCAGAGGCAATTCTAGCGATTGCAGAAGGTATTTCTTTGAGCAATTACCAATTCTTAAAATATTTCACAAATACAAAAAAGACTAAGCATACTCTTGAAACTTTAATTATTCAGAGTGATGTGGTAAATTTAAATCACATTAATGAGTTGACAGCAGTTGTTGAGGGGGTAAAGTTTGCACGCGAATTGGTAAATGAACCTTTAAGTTATCTTACTGCGGCAAAATTAAGTGAAGAAATCCAGAAAATGGGTGCTCAGGCTGGCTTTTCAGTGGATGTTTTTGGAAAAAGAAAGATTGAAAGCCTAAAGATGGGTGGTATTTTAGCTGTAAATAAAGGTAGTGTTGACGAACCTACATTCTCAATTTTAGAGTGGAAATCGAAAGACGCAATTAATTCGAAACCAATTGTTTTTGTTGGAAAAGGTGTTGTGTACGACACCGGAGGCTTGAGCCTTAAACCAACAAAGAATAGCATGGATTTAATGAAGTCTGACATGGGAGGAGCAGCATCGGTTGCCGGGGCTATTTATGCTATTGCCAAAGCTAAATTGCCAATTCATGTAGTTGGATTGATTCCAGCAACAGATAACCGTCCGGGTGGCAATGCTTATGTTCCAGGAGATGTTGTTGAAATGTATAATGGAAAAACGGTTGAGGTTTTAAACACAGATGCCGAAGGTAGAATGTTATTGGCAGATGCTCTTAGTTATGCCGAGCAGTACAAACCAGAATTTGTTGTCGACTTGGCAACTTTAACAGGTGCCGCTGCGGCCGCAATAGGTAAGTATGGTGTAGTAGCAATGGGGAATAAAGAGGGTGAGAATAAGATGATTCAATTAAAGGAATCAGGTGAAAAAGTATATGAGAGACTGGTTGAATTTCCTTTTTGGGAAGAGTTTGACGAGTTAATAAAATCGGATATTGCAGATTTAAAGAACATTGGCGGACCAGAGGGAGGAGCAATTACTGCTGGTAAATTTCTGGAGCATTTCACTAATTACCCTTGGATTCATCTTGATATTGCTGGCCCAGCATATGTAAGTGCAATGGATAATTATAGGGGAAATGGTGGTACTGGCGTAGGGGTTCGTTTATTATTTGAATTTATTAAACAATATCGATCGTAGGAATAATAGAAAAGATGATGCTCTTTTATTGAATCTTTCTATTTTTGTAATGATTTTTCTAAATTGAAGCACAATGTTTTGCAAAAGTATTTCTTAATGATTCTGATTGCTTAAAAATTAGTAACGCGGAGAATATAAGAAATAATTATATAACTGATCATTTTCTTGTTCATTCTATTTTGTAACTATAGATAGGTAAAAAATAAGAAATAGGTATCAGTCCACAGATATAAAATAAATAACAGATGAAAAACACTAAAATAAGAGTTGGAATCACTCATGGCGATATTAATGGAATTGGCTACGAGGTTATTATTAAAACTTTACTAGATGATCGGATGTATGAACTTTGTACTCCAATTATTTATGGTTCTCCGAAAGTCGCAGCATATCACCGAAAGGCTCTGGATATAGAAACTTTTAGTTTAAATAATATAAAGGAAGCTTCGGAAGCACATCCTAATAGAACAAACATTATTAACTGCATTGATGAAAATATAAAAGTTGAACTGGGTAAATCAACTAGAAGTGCAGGAGAATCTTCTTTTAAAGCTTTGGAAGCTGCTGTTGCAGATTTGGAAAAAGGATTAATTGATGTGTTGGTTACAGCGCCAATAAATAAGAAAAATATTCAATCTAAGGATTTTGAATTCCCTGGACACACTGAATATCTCGAGAATAGGTTGAAGTCGGGAAAATCGTTAATGCTTTTGATTAGTGATAAACTAAGAGTTGGCGTTGTTGCAGGTCATGTGCCTATTTCAAAAGTGCCAGAGGTTGTATCAAAAGAAAATATTATTAGTAAACTGAATATTTTAAATAGTTCCTTGCAAAAGGATTTTGGAATAAGAAAACCAAGAATTGCTGTCTTAAGCTTAAATCCACATGCCGGTGATGAAGGGTTAATTGGAACCGAAGAGATTGATGTGATTATACCTGCATTGGAAGAAGTTCGCGAGAAAGGAATTATGGCTCTTGGGCCTTATCCTGCTGATGGCTTTTTCGGATCTTCGGATTATACAAAGTTTGATGCGATTTTAGCTATGTATCATGATCAAGGTTTGGCTCCGTTTAAAGCTTTAGCTTTTGATTCTGGCGTTAACTTTACGGCTGGATTGTCTAAAGTTCGCACATCTCCTGCTCACGGAACAGCATATTCTATTGCTGGAACAAATGTGGCATCTGAAAAATCTTTTCAGCAAGCATTGTATATGGCAATTGATGTTTTTAGAAATCGAGAGAATTTTGAAGAGATCAGCAAAAATCCGATGAAATTATCAGAATCATCGAGAAATTCGTAATTTATTCTTAACAAAACATATAGAAGAGCGGTTAAGTTTGAATCGCTCTTTCTTTTTTTGTTAAAAGGGAAGTATTGATTATAAAAATTGCATATTTTTACATATTTTACAGAATCTAAACAGAAAAATTCAATTCATATTTTATGTTTGAGTATATAAAAGGAATTATAGTTGATCTTACCCCTACTTCCGTAGTTGTCGAAAATAATGGAATTGGTTATTTTTTAAATATATCATTGAATACCTACTCTAAATTATCTGGGCATAAAGAGGTTCAATTGCATTTACATCAGGTGGTGCGTGAGGATGCTCACATCTTATTTGGTTTTATAGATGCCAATGAAAGAGGTATTTTTCGTCATTTGATATCGGTGTCGGGTGTTGGAGCGAATACTGCTCGAATGATGCTTTCATCTTTAACATCCTCGGAAATTCAATCTGCAATTATTTCCAGTAATGTGAATACTCTGCAGGGAGTTAAAGGAATTGGAGCTAAATCGGCTCAACGAATTATTATTGAATTAAAAGATAAACTTGGAAAAGATACTGATATTTCTGACTTTTCTCTACCTCAGAACAATACTACTAAAGAAGAAGCGTTATCTGCTTTAGTGATGTTGGGTTTTGCTAAGAATTCAGTGACTAAAGTTATCGATAAAATATTTACAGCCAATCTTGATGCAAGTGTAGAAGATTTAATTAAGTTGGCCTTGAAACAATTATAATTGAAGAACGTAATTGCTTTACTAACATAAGGTAATCATCAACCATTGAAGAAACTGATTAAATATACTCTGACCTTACTAATAGTGTTAGTCTGTGGTGCTTTAGAAAGTAATTTCAGTCTGAGCGCCCGAAATTTGAATTTTGAGTATTTAATAGCACAGCAACAGGATACTACGATACAAAGAAATAACGGTTCGGGTCGAGTTGTTAATTTGAAATCCCCATTTCACAAAGATAATCCTGATGCAAAAGACAATTCCCTTCGATATCCATTTAATGATGTAGATGATAATCAGGAGTTTGGCTCTCAAGATCAATCTCCTTTATATCTTAAGGATCCAAGTAATATTATTACCTCAATTCAATACGATCCAGTTAGCGGCAATTACATATTGGTAACACGAGTTGGTGGTATTGATTATCGTCGTCCTATTAGCATGACAGCCGAAGAGTTTAAGCAATACGAAGCAGAGAAGTCTCTTCGCGATTATTGGATGGAACGAAGCAGGAATGATGGTATTTTAGGAGGAAATGAGTTAGTTCCTGATTTGCAATTAGGAGGTCAATTTGTCGATAAAATTTTCGGAAGTAATACGATTTCGATTGTCCCACAGGGATCAGCAGAACTTACTTTTGGTATCAATACCACCAAGGTCGAAAATCCAACACTTCCTGTAAACCTTCGAAAAACAACAAGTTTCGATTTTGATGAAAAAATTCAAATGAACGTTACTGGAACGGTTGGCGAGAAGTTAAAAATGGATGTGAATTACAACACCGAAGCAACTTTTGATTTTGAAAATCAAATGAGACTGGAGTATTCAGGGGATGAAGATGAAATAATTAAGAAAATTGAAGCAGGTAATGTTTCAATGCCTATTTCAAATACTTTAATTACGGGGGGGCAAAACTTGTTTGGAGTAAAGGCTCAATTGCAGTTTGGTAAACTTTCCGTAACATCTATTTTCTCTCAACAAAAAGGGGAAACTAGTGTTGTTGAAATGGAAAATGGAGCGCAAAAAAATGAATTTGAAATCTCTGTCGATAAATATGAAGCTAATCGACATTTTTTCCTCTCAAAATACTTCTATGATCATTACGATCAATCCCTTCGAAATCTTCCAGTCATTAATTCAGGAGTTTCAATCAATAAAGTTGAAGTTTGGGTAACTAATAAAAGCTCCAATTTTCAAGATTCGCGTAACCTTGTTGCTTATGTTGATTTGGGTGAAGATGCGAGCAATATTTCTAACCCGTCTTTATTTTCTCAAATAGGAACGGGAATTTTACCAAATAACGAATTGAATGACCTGTATCAACAAATGAATACAAGCTATTCAGGTATTCGTGATATCAATCAGGTTACAAGTACTTTATCTCCATTGGCTCCAGGCTTTGTTAGTGGTACTGACTATGAAAAAGTTGAGAATGCTCGTAAACTTTCGACATCGGAATATTCGGTGAATGAAAAATTGGGTTATATCTCCCTAAATCAGGCATTAAATGCAGATGAGATTTTGGCTGTCTCATTTGAATATACTTATAGAGGGCAAGTGTTTCGAGTAGGAGAATTTACAAGCGATGGTGTAAGTGCTCCGCAAACACTCATCATGAAATTGCTGAAAGGAACGAATTTAAGTCCTAAAATGCCGACGTGGAAATTAATGATGAAAAATATCTACAATATTGGTGCTTTTCAGGTTAATCAAGAGGATTTTATTCTGAATATAATGTATCAGAATGATAAAGGAGGCTCTTCTATTAATTATTTTCCTGAAGGTAGTTCTACTGATGCTATTAAAAATAAGAGTTTTCTGGAAATATTAAATGTTGATAATTTAAACTCACAATTGGACCCAGGTGCTGATGGGATGTTCGATTTTATTGATGGAATTACAATTTACTCAACGAATGGAAGGATTATATTTCCTGAAATTGAACCGTTTGGTTCTTACTTAAGGGCAAAGATTGGTAATGATGCACTGGCAGATGACTATGTATTTGAGGAGCTTTATACTTTAACACAAAATGATGCTCAGCAAATAGCTGAAAAAAATAAGTACAGTTTAAAGGGTAGTTACAAATCATCTACAAGCTCCGAAATTTCGTTAAATGCGTTAAATGTAGAGCCAGGTTCGGTAAGTGTAAAAGCAGGTGGTCGCGAATTAATTGAGAATATCGACTACACGGTAGATTATACCTTAGGACGAGTGAAGATTATTAATCAAAGTCTCTTGGAATCGAGTACTCCAATTTCTATTTCATCAGAAAATAATTCTTTATTCAATATTCAAACAAAAACATTAATGGGTGTTCAAATGGATTATCAGTTTAATGATGATTTTAATTTGGGCGCTACAATGATGCATCTTTCAGAACAACCACTTACTCAAAAAGTAAATATTGGTGATGAACCAATTTCAAATACGATTTGGGGTTTAAACGGTAGTTATAGAACAGAATCACAGTTTTTAACTCGAATGGTGGATAAAATTCCATTTATCGAAACAAAAGAACCTTCATCCATTGCAATTGAAGGTGAGTTTGCGCAATTAATTCCTGGACACAACAAGGCTATTGGAAGTTCCGGTACTGCTTATATTGATGATTTTGAAGGAACAGAGACTTCAATTGATATGAAGAGTTTAAGTTCTTGGGTTCTGGCTAGTACCCCGCAAAATAACAATGCATTTTTTCCCGAAGGAAATTTGAATAACGATTTGGCCTATGGTTTTAACCGTGCTAAATTGGCTTGGTATGTTATCGATCCTTTATTCTTGCGAAATAGTTCTGCAACGCCAGGACATATTAAGTCAGATAAGGATCAGCAATCAAATCATTTTGTTCGAGAAATATTTGAGGAAGAGATTTGGCCAAATAAAGAGACCGCTTCTGGTGTTCCTACTAATATTTCGGTTCTAAACATGGCATACTATCCGAAAGAAAAAGGGCCTTATAATTTTGATGTTGATGGACAAGCTGGTATTTCGCAAGGTATGAATCCGGATGGTACTCTTAAAGCTCCTGAATCAAGGTGGGGTGGTATCATGAGAAAGATTGAAACCAACGATTTTGAAGCTGCAAACATCGCCTATGTTGAGTTTTGGATGATGGATCCATTTGTATATGATGCAGATCATAAGGGTGGTGATTTGTATTTTAATCTTGGTAACATTTCGGAAGATATATTGAGAGATTCGCGAAAATCATTTGAGAATGGATTACCAACCGACGAAGTTGTGACTTTAGTAGATAGTACTAAATGGGGACGGGTTCCTTTGGTGCAATCTTTAGTAAATGCCTTTGATAACAATACGAATTCCAGAAAATATCAGGATGTTGGATTGGATGGATTAAGTACAGCTGATGAGTTGACCTTTTATCAAGAATACATTCAGGCAATTAGTATTTCTGCAAATTTAGGTGCGGGTTCTGAGGCATATGTTTTAGCACAAAATGACCCTTCGAGTGATGATTATCATTATTTTAGAGGTGCAGATTACGATAGCGATGAGCTAAGTATTTTAGATCGTTATAAAAAATATAATGGTCCTGAAGGAAATTCACCAACTTCTGAGCTTTCAGGAAGTGCTTATCCTACATCTGCAACTACATTGCCCGATGTTGAGGATATTAATCATGATAATACATTGAGTGAAACTGAAGCATATTATCAATACAAAGTGCATTTAGCTCCAACTGAAATGAAAGTTGGGCAAAATTTTATTGTCGATAAAGTAACCAGTAATGTAGATTTGGAAAATGGAACCGAGGGTTCTGTAGACTGGTATCAATTCAAGATTCCTGTAGATGAGTTTGAAGATACTTATGGTAATATCAGCGACTTTACATCAATTCGATTCATAAGAATGTTTATGAAGGATTTTGAAGAGGATGTTATTCTTCGATTTGCGACCCTTGATTTAGTTCGTGACGATTGGCGAAGATACGATCAATCGATCAATGAAAATATTGATGATTTTTCTCCTTCCGAAGCTGGATTTGATATTACAGCGGTTAATATTGAAGAAAATGCAAGTAAAGAACCTGTAAACTATATTTTACCTCCTGGAATTGATCGAGTTGTGGATCCAAGTAATCCGCAATTAATTCAGTTAAATGAGCAGGCCATTCTATTGAAGGTTACTGATTTAGAGGATGGAAAAGGGAAAGGGGCATACAAAACCCTTAATATGGACATTAGAAAATATGGTCGACTTAAAATGGATGTACATGCCGAAGAAATAGAAGGTTTTTCTTTACGGGATGAAGAGGTGAGTGTGTTTGTCCGTTTAGGATCTGATTATCAGGATAATTACTACGAGTACGAAATACCATTAAAACTAACACCAGAAGGAGTTTATAGTGGCGAAAGTGACGATGATCGATTGGCAGTTTGGCCAGACGAAAATCGTTTCGATTTCAAGCTGCGTTTGTTCCAGACCATTAAACAACTTCGTAATGATGCCATGAGAGCGGATGGCTCCAAAATTGATTATACTAGTGTTTTTAACCTAAGTGTTGGAGATTTGTCTAATGATGCGGATCCATTGCAACAGAATAACATTGTTAGAATCAAAGGAAATCCAAATTTAGCAAATGTTAAAACTGTAATGATTGGAGTGAAAAATCCAACGAATGATGCTACTGGAATTGATGATCATCAACTAAAATCGGTTGAGGTTTGGTTGAATGAATTACGATTAACAGATTTTGATGAAGATGGTGGTTGGGCTGCCAACCTTCGGGTAACTACAAAGCTTGCCGATTTTGGTACGGTTACTTGGGCAGGAAGTAAAATTACATCTGGCTTTGGTGGTATTGAAGATGGTGTTAATGATCGATATAAAGATGATATTTTTCAGTATGACTTATCTGCTAGTTTTGAATTGGGTAAATTTTTCCCCGAAAAATCAGGAGTTCGGATTCCTTTGTATTATGCCATTTCTGAAGAAACGATAAGTCCGGAATACAATCCGCTGGATCCTGATATTCCTTTGGATATAGCACTTGAGAATGCAGCATCGAAAGAGGAAAAAGACGAAATTGAAAAAAGATCGCAAGAATATACGAAAAGAAAGAGTTTCAATTTGACCAATGTGAGGATTGAAAAGGCAGAGGGAAAACCTAAATTATTAGACGTTTCTAATTTGTCTCTTACTTATTCCCATAATGAAACCTATTCGCGTAATATAAATACGGTTCGCGATTTGGAAAAGAATTACAGAGGAGTATTGAGTTACAACTATAATAATGTTCCTAAAAATATTCAACCATTTAAGAGGGTTAAGGCTTTTCAAAAACCTGCCTTTCGATTATTAAAAGATTTCAATTTTTATTATTTGCCAACGCAATTGTCTTTCCGCTCTGACCTGCAACGTTACTATCGGGAAATTGAGAAAAGAAACATTGAGGAAATTGGAATTGCTGATTCGGAAAAGTCAGAAATTCAAATTAAACCGACTTTCGATAAGGATTTTATTTGGTATCGATATTACGATTTAAAGTACAATCTTACAAAAGGATTAAAGTTTGATTTTTCTGCTACCAATACCTCTCGAATTGATGAGCCGGATGGAATAGTAGACAGAGATAGGGATCGTGAAACCTATAATATTTGGAAAGATTCTATTTGGAACAATTTAATGGATGGTGGTCGAAATATTCAGTATCATCATAATTTTAATGTAAATTATACAATTCCAATTAATAAAATTCCTTGGTTTAACTGGACATCGGTTTCCGCTCGATATGCGGGTGCGTACGATTGGAATGCGGGTGCAATTACTTCAGACACGATTGAGTTGGGTAATACCATTCGAAATTCGAATAACATTCAGGTAAATGGGCAATTGAATCTGGTTAATTTGTATAATAAGATTGGTGTACTGAAAAAAATAAACCAAAAATATGCATCCAATCGGAAATACAAGAAGAAAACGGATAATTACAAGAAGGTTAATTTTGAAAGTATAGTTGATGAATTAAAAGCAGGAGTTCCTACTTCGATCTATCACAAGTTGTCAACCGAGGATATTTCTATTAAAGTTTACGATACGCAAGGAAAAGAAGTGAAAGTTGTAGTAAAAGCTGTAACTGGGAACAGAGCTAAAATTACAGCCAGCGAAGATGTGAAAAATGTTCGCGTTCGGGTGAATGGTAAACTTTCGGAAAATGATGGAGTCTTTGCTTTAATTGGTGAAAATTTTCTTCGCACATTAATGAGTGTTCGTAATATTTCGATTAATTATTCAGAGATTAACTCAACCACTTTGCCAGGATATATGCCACAAACCAATTACTTTGGTGGGGAATCGTATAATGGAACTAAAGCTCCAGGATTTAATTTTCTAATTGGTAATCAAGATATTAATTTTGCAAGAGAGGCTGCTGAAAAAGGTTGGATTACTACTGATGAAGCATTGAACGAGCCTTACGTGATGAGTCACACTCAGAATTTTACCATAAGAAGTACAATTGAACCAGTAAAAGGATTAAAAATTGATTTAACGGCAAATCGCAACTATTCTAGAAATAGAAGTGAGTACTACATTTACGATTCGGGCAATGATAATTTTAGTGCTGAAAATCTTGTTAAGTCAGGTAACTTTAGCATGAGTTTTCTAAGTTTAAAATCAGCATTCTTTTCCATAGGAAACACAGGAGATTATTCTTCGGTTTATTTTGATGAGTTTCTAGAGAATCGAAAATTAGAGTCGGCAAGATTGGCCGAAGACCGTTATGGAGATAGCTTTGAAAGTTTTTCACTGTTAGATGATAAAGGTGAGGAAACTGGTTATTACGAAGGCTACGGTTCCAACTCTCAGGAAGTTTTAATTCCGTCCTTCCTTAAGGCATATGGAAATGGAGGAAAGGGATATAATAATCTGTTCCCTTCACTCTTGAGCATGAAACCAAATTGGAGGGTTACTTTTGAAGGTTTATCGAAACTGCCCTTAATTAAGAGGTATTTTAAATCGATAAATCTAAGTCATTCTTACAATGCTACCTATGATGTTGGTTCTTATAATACCAACCTAACTTACGATGAAGATGATGATGGTTTTAGTATTATCCGCGATATGGCAAAAAATTTCTTGCCTCTTTACGAAGCTAATTCAGTATCGATAAATGAACAGTTTAATCCGTTGATTAACGTTGATATGATATGGAAAAATAACTTCTCGACCAGTTTTGAAATTAAACGTACCCGAAATTTAATTCTGAGTTTGTCTAATACTCAACTTACAGAAGTGGCTTCAAATGAAATGATTTTTGGACTAGGTTATCGATTCGATGACTTTGGAATGATAATTGGCTCTGGTTCGAAACAGAAGAAGTTTAAAAGTGATTTGAATCTACGAGGAGATTTATCCATTCGTAAAAATAATACGATCATTAGAAAAATTGTTGATGAAGTAGATCAGTTAACATCTGGTCAAAAAGTAGTGACCGTAAAGTTTAGTGCGGACTATGTTTTAAGTAATCGATTCAATTTAAGACTTTATTATGATCGTATCGTGAATACTCCTTATGTTTCTCTTTCGTATCCAACCACTACCACCGAGTTTGGTGCTAGTATTCGATTTACTCTTTCAAATTAATAATTTGGATTGATGTAAGCGAATTACTTACTTAGTTCTAAGCTAACAGGAATGAGTACGAATAAGTTATTAAACATTGAAATCCGTAGGGAGGGATATTCTATAATTAAAAAAAAAATGTAAATTTGGCAATTATTTAATACTCTTAATAAACAACATACTATCATGAATGTACCTGAAAATTTAAAGTATACCAAAGATCACGAATGGATTCGTGTTGAAGGCGAAGAAGCTTTTATTGGTGTTACTGATTTTGCTCAAGGAGAGCTTGGAGATATCGTTTTTGTTGAAGTTGAAACAGAAGGCGACGAATTAGAAAAAGAGGAGATATTTGGAACTATTGAGGCGGTTAAGACTGTTTCTGACATGTTTATGCCAATTGGTGGTGAAGTGTTGGAATTCAATGAGAGATTAGAAGAGGCTCCGGATTTGATTAACACTGATCCATATGGTGAAGGTTGGATCGTAAAAATTAAAATTGCAGATTCTTCTGAATTGGGAGAATTATTAACTGCAGAGCAATACAAAGAATTATTGTAGGAATTCAATATATAACGAAACCCTCATACATTGTGTATGAGGGTTTTTTTATGTCGTTTCTTAATTAGTAAGCATAAAAAAAGCAGACCATAAAGTCTGCTTTTTTTAATTATATAATTGTGTCTTACAATTTTTTCTTCACTTCAATTTCCTCAAATGCTTCTACCATATCGCCAACCTTAATGTCGTTGTATTTATCGATATTCAATCCACATTCGTATCCTTTGGCTACTTCTTTCACATCATCTTTGAAACGTTTCAGAGAACCAAGTGTTCCTGTGTAAACAACAATACCATCGCGAATTAAGCGGATTTTCGAGTTGCGATTAATTTTACCATCACGAACAAGACAACCTGCAATATTACCCACTTTTGTAATGTTAAATACCTCAACAACCTCAACAGTAGCAGTAATTTCTTCCTTAATTTCAGGAGAAAGCATTCCTTCCATTGCCGATTTTAATTCGTCAATCGCATCGTAAATAATAGAGTACAAGCGGATATCGATTTCTTCCTTCTCAGCAAGTTTTCTTGCTCCAATAGAAGGTCTAACCTGGAATCCAACAATAATTGCATTAGAGGCTGTTGCAAGCAATACATCCGATTCGGAAATTTGACCAACTGCCTTGTGAATAACATTCACTTGAATTTCCTCAGTTGAAAGCTTAATTAACGAATCAGAAAGTGCCTCAATTGAACCATCCACATCACCTTTTACAATAACGTTAAGTTCCTGGAAGTTTCCAATTGCAATACGACGACCAATTTCAGCCAGAGTAATGTGTTTCTGTGTACGTAGTCCTTGCTCACGTTGCAATTGCTCACGTTTGTTTGCAATTCCTCTTGCTTCTTTTTCACTTTCCATTACGTGAAAATTGTCTCCCGCTTGAGGTGCACCGTTCAAACCAAGAATCAAAGCTGGTTCAGAAGGTCCTACCTTCTCTATTTTATTTCCGCGTTCGTTATACATCGCTTTTACGTGACCAGTATAACTACCTGCAAGTAAAATATCACCCACTTTTAAGGTTCCGGCTTGTACCAATAATGTGGTAACATAGCCTCGGCCTTTATCTAAAGACGATTCAATAACAGAACCGATTGCTCGTTTATTTGGATTTGCTCTTAGTTCCAGCATTTCTGCCTCTAGAAGAACTTTTTCTAGCAACTCTTCAATGTTGATACCATTTTTAGCTGAAATTTCCTGACACTGGTATTTACCACCCCAGTCTTCAACTAAATAGTTCATATTTGCTAATTCACCTTTAATTCTTTCAGGATCAGCACCAGGTTTATCAATTTTATTAATTGCAAAAACAATAGGAACTCCTGCTGCACTTGCGTGATTAATTGCCTCAATTGTTTGTGGCATCACGTTATCATCAGCTGCAACAATAATAATTGCAATATCGGTTACCTGAGCACCACGTGCACGCATCGCGGTAAACGCCTCGTGACCTGGAGTATCAAGGAAAGAAACTCTTCTGCCATCATCAAGCTTAACGTTGTAAGCTCCAATATGCTGAGTAATTCCTCCTGCTTCACCTGCAATTACATTCGCATGACGAACGTAATCAAGTAAGGAAGTTTTACCATGATCAACGTGTCCCATTACAGTAACAATAGGAGCACGAGAAAGCAAATCTGATTCTTCGTCTACTTCTTCTTCTATTGATTCCTGAAGTTCTACACTTACAAATTCAGCCTTAAAGTTAAATTCGTCAGCAACAATAGCAATGGTTTCTGCATCCAATCGTTGATTGATAGATACAAATAAACCTAATCCCATACAAGTTGCAATAATATTAGTAACAGGAACATCCATCATTGTTGCCAGTTCATTAACTGTCACAAATTCGGTAAGCTTTAAAATATTTTTTTCAGCTTCAATTTGTTCTGCAATTCTATCACGTTTTGCACTATCACTATCCCTTTTATCTCTACGGTGTCTTGCACCTTTAGATTTACCACCTTTAGAAGTTAATCTGGCAAGAGTGTCCTTAATTTGCTTTTGAACATCTTCTTCACTAACCTCTTTTTTAACAACTCTTTTCTTCTTTAGCTTGTTGAACTTGGCAGCCATTGCACCTGTACCTCTAACACGCTCCGTTGGAGGTGTTCCTGGAGTTCCTGGTTTTCCTGGTCTTGCCTGTCCTGGGTTAGCTAAATTTACTTTTTCAGTATCTTTTTTAATTCTTTTACGCTTCTTGCGCTGATTGGCAGATACCTTATCTTTATTTCCTGCACTTGGTTTTTTCTCAACAGGAAGTTCAATCTTTCCAATTACTGTTGGACCAGCTAGTTTCTGAGTTGAAGATTTATAGATCTCTTCTTTTCCACCTGCTGAGCCTTCATGTGCCTGAGATTTTGAAGCTGGAGCTTTCTGCTTTTCTCTTCTTTCAACTTCTTTTTCAGCTTTTGTTTTTTTGGTTGGACGAGTTTTTTGATTTAACGCATCTAAATCAATTTTGCCAACCACCTTAAGCTCATCTTTTTTCTCCTCTTTAGGAGTTTTAGATTTTTCCTCTTTTTTCGGGGTTTCCATTTTAACAGTTTGGTCATCTTGAACTGGCTTTTGAGCCGGCTTCGATGTTTGTTCAGTAAGTTCTACTTTTGGAGGAGTAACTATTTTAACCGCAGGCTTTTCTGCAGTAACCTCCGCCTTAGATACTTCCTTTTTAGGTGTCTCAGACTGAACTGGCTTAATAGTTTTTTCTACCTTATCTTGTTTCGTTTTTGCAACGACTTCTGGTTCTGTTTCTTGAGGTCTTTTTGATTTAGGCTTCAACGAATCCAAATCAATTTTACCTACTATTTTAACTGGTTCTTTTGCAGCCACTTTTTCTACTGGTTTTTCAGTAGTTTTTTCTGTGCTACGAGTTTCAGGCTCCGATTCATGAGAAATTTTTTCGATTGAAACAGTTTCTTTTCTTTCTCGGGTATTTTTCAGATTTACCTTTTCAGATTCCTTTTTCAGATTCAAGTCAGAGCTATACTCTTTGGCAAGGATATTATAAGCCTCTTCTGAAACTTTGGTATTTGGATTGGAATCAATCGGAATGCCTTTTTTGTTCAAAAATTCAACAATTGTTGAAGTACCAACATTTAGTTCTCTCGCTAATTTACTAAGTCTTATATTTTTATCGACTTTCACCATATTTAAAAGTTAACTGTTAAAATGTCCCGTTTAAAAAAATTTACATCATGATTCTGAAGAATTTAATTATCGAACTCGGATTTAAAAATATTCAAAATCTCATTGATTGTCTCTATTTCAAGATCAGTTCTTTTTTCCAACTCATCTGGAGATAAGTCTAGAACGCTTCTTGCTGTATCGCAACCAATTTTTTTCAACTCATCAATTATCCAGCTATCAATTTCATCTGTAAATTCTGATAAGTTTACATCTTCCTGTGCTTCCTCTTCAGATTTTTCACGATACACATCTATTTCGTATCCTGATAGCTGACTTGCCAGTTTGATGTTTAATCCACCCTTACCAATTGCTAACGAAACCTCTTCAGGATTCAAATAGACATCGGCGCGTTTAGTTTCTTCGTTAAGCTTAACTGAAGAAACTTTTGCTGGGTTAAGTGCTCTTGTAATAAACAGTTGAGTGTTCGACGTATAGTTGATTACATCAATGTTTTCGTTACGTAATTCACGAACAATACCATGTATTCTCGATCCTTTCATTCCAACACATGCTCCAACAGGATCAATTCTTTCATCGTATGATTCAACTGCAACCTTAGCTCTTTCACCTGGAATTCGAACGATATTTTTAATCGTAATTAAACCATCAAATATTTCCGGTACTTCCAATTCAAATAATCTCTCAAGGAAAACAGGAGAGGTTCTTGAAACCACAATAAGCGGGCTGTTATTTTTTACCTCAACACGAACTACAACCGCTCTAACTGTTTCTCCTTTACGGAAATAATCAGAAGGGATTTGTTCTGTTTTTGGCAGAATTAATTCATTTTCTTCATCATCCAGAATCAAAATTTCTTTTTTCCAGATTTGATAAACTTCACCAGTAACAATTTCTCCAACTCTGTCTTTATACATGTTGAAAATATTGTCCTTCTCTAATTCAAGAATTCTAGCTGATAGATTCTGACGTAAAGTTAGAATCGAACGTCTGCCAAAATCCATAAATTTAACTTCATCGGTAACTTCTTCACCAATTTCGTAATCTGTGTCTATTTTTTTTGCTTCAGAAAGTGAAATTTGTAGGTTTTCATCTTCTACTTGGCCATCCGCTACAATTTCTCTATTTCTCCAAATCTCTAAGTCACCTTTGTCTGGATTAATAATGATATCGTAATTTTCATCGGTACCGTAATTTTTCAATAGAAGATTTCTGAAAACATCTTCTAACACGCTCATCATTGTAGCGCGGTCGATGCTTTTCAATTCCTTAAATTCTGAAAAAGTCTCAATAAGGTTCATGTTATTCAGCTATTTACTTGTTAAAAAGTAATAATGTCTTTTGTTGATTTAATTTGATCTAAAGTGAAAGAATAAGTTTTCACAACAAGTTGCTTTTTCTTTTTCCCTTCTACCTTCTCCATTTCTTCAACTTCAATTTCTATTTGATTGTCACCTACGGTGATCAGTTTTCCTGAATGTTTAATTCCTTCAGTTGTCAATACCTCAACATCTTTGTTAATGTATTTGTGGTATTGCTTAAAAACCTGAAAGGGTTGCCCGATTCCTGCTGAAGCTACTTGTAATTCAAAGTCTTCAACTTCACGATCAAAATGGCTCTCAATAGCCTTGCTTAACTCAATACAAGTAACTATTGGTACACCTTTAAAGCTATCAATTACAACAGAAATTGCGTTTCCAGATGAAACACTAATCTCAACTACAAACAGTTCAGAATCAGCAATCTCATTTTCAACAATTTCAGTTATAGTTTTTTTATCAATCATATATCGGTTAATATCAATAAAATAGGGGACTTTTTGTCCCCTAAAGTTCACGATTTGCTTACTTTTCGATGCAAAATTAGAGATAAATGTTCTAAAAAACAAATGACATCACTCTAAATTATTGTATTCTAATTGCTAATGAAATATTATTCTCTTGAAAATGAAGTTTTTTTAACGAATTTTGAATTCTAATTTTGTTCAATTGAATGATTTTAACCCTTTTGAACAAACTCAATTCATCTTCAGAAAATTAATTTTTCAGTAAGCCAAATTTAATCAGGGTTTGAATACTACTAAGATAGGCTTTTTTCACAAGTTTTAATACATTTGTTATAACGCAATGATACAAATGTGTATGGCTATAGATAGTAGTGTAAAGAAAAAAATAGTAAACGATCCTGTTCATGGGTTTATTCATATCCCTTCAGGAATTTCGTACGATTTGGTCGAGCATTCTTTTTTTCAGCGATTAAGAAGAATAAAACAGTTAGGACTCTCTTATCTTGTTTTTCCGGGAACATTTCATAACAGATTTCAGCACGCATTGGGAGCAACGCATTTAATGAGCCTTGCAATAGAAACCATTCGTTCAAAGGGACATGTGATTACTAAAGAGGAGGAGGAAGGTGTGTATGCCGCCATTTTGTTGCATGATATTGGACATGGTCCTTTTTCACATGCCTTAGAGTATAGTATTGTTGATGGTATCACTCACGAGCAGATTTCGGAATTGTTTATGAATCGTTTAAATCAACAATTTAACGGTGAGCTAGGTGTAGCTATTAAAATCTTTCGAAATGAATATCCAAAATACTTCTTAAATCAATTAGTATCTAGTCAATTAGATATGGATCGGTTGGATTATTTGCGACGAGATAGTTTTTTTGCTGGAGTTACCGAAGGAGTTGTTGGATCGGCACGGATTATTAAAATGCTTGATGTTAGAAATGATCAGCTAGTGGTGGAAGCAAAAGGAATTTATTCAATTGAAAAATTTCTGATTGCAAGGCGTCTTATGTATTGGCAGGTTTATTTGCACAAAACAGTGATTGCTGCAGAAGAGATGCTTGTGCACGTTCTTAAAAGGGCTAAATATCTGGCCGAACGTGGGGATGATTTGTTTGCAACACCATCTTTATCTTATTTTTTGTATAACAAAGTTGGTAAGGTCGAGTTTGAAAATTTGAATGCTGTGCTGAATGGACGAAATGCATTGGAAATTTTTGCTGATTTGGATGATGATGATATCATGGTGAGCATAAAGGTGTGGGCAAATCACAAGGATAAAGTTCTTTCTTACCTGTGCAAGTGCATAAAAGATCGTCAATTGTTTAAAATTGAGATTCAGAAAACTGCTTTTACTACGGAATATATTGATCAAGTAAAAAGAACTGTGAAAAATTATTTTGGCTGTTCAAATCATGCTCTCAATTTCTTAGTGATTTCAAATTCAATCAGTAATAATGCATATAGCTCAAATGATGATCGAATAAATATTCTTTATAAGGATGGCACACTGTGTGATATAGGTGAGGCCTCGGATATGCTGGATGCTTCTGTTTTATCAAAAACGGTAAAAAAATATTATTTGTGTTACCCTAAAATTCAAGAGCTACTTGTCTGATTTTAGACATTTCAAGCTCGTTTTTGCTGTTCGTTTTTTTTATAGATAAAGTAGGCAATAGGAGAAAAAATTTCATGTGCATGAAATAATTATTAGATTTGCAGAAATTTTTTTCTTATAAATCAGCTATATTCGACGATTTGTGCATGGTAATTAGTTTAAGAATATAATGCACTTTGTATCCTAAATAAGGTTGATAAAAAAATAGATTGAATGGAATTTACGGCAGAAGATATTGCAGAGTTTCTTAATGGTGAAGTTGTTGGGAATGGACAGGTTAAGGTAACCAATGTTTCCAGAATTGAAGAGGGGAAACCAGGAACTCTTTCATTTTTAGCAAATCCAAAATACGCACATTATATATACTCTACTCAGTCATCAATTGTACTGGTGAATAAAGATTTTGAGGCTGAAAAAGAAATTGAAGCAACACTAATTCGTGTTGATGATGCGTATCAGGCATTGGCTCAGTTGTTGGAAATGTATGAGCAGAGCAAACCACAGAAAATAGGGATTGAAGAGCCTTCTTTTGTGAGTAAATCATCTAAGTTGGGTGAGAAAATCTACATTGGTGCTTTCGCGTATATTGGAAGTAATGTTCAGATTGGAAATAATGTAAAGATATACCCTCATTCATATGTGGGTGATAATGTGGTTATTGGTGATAATACTATTTTAAATTCGGGAGTTAAAATTTACGAAGGATGTAAGATTGGCGCCGAATGTATTTTTCACTCAGGTGTAGTAATTGGAGGCGATGGATTTGGTTTTGCACCTTCAGCGGCTAATAACTATAAAAAAGTACCTCAGGTGGGTAATGTAGTAATTGAAGACTATGTAGAGATTGGTGCAAATACTTGTGTCGATCGCGCTACTATGGGTTCTACCATTATCCGTAAAGGAGTTAAATTGGATAACTTAATACAAGTAGCTCACAATGTAGAAATTGGTGAGAATACCGTTATTGCTTCGCAAACAGGTATAGCAGGTAGTGCAAAATTGGGTAAAAATTGTATGATTGGCGGACAAGTTGGAATTGTTGGTCATATTGTAATTGCCGATGAAGTGAAAATTGCAGCTCAGTCTGGTATTGGTCGTACAATTAAAAAGGATGGAACTGTGTTACAGGGATCACCAGCTTTCGATTTTGGGCCTTATCAAAAATCGTATGTTCTATTTAAGAATTTGCCAAAAATGAGAGAGCAGATTATTGAATTGGAAAAAGAAGTTAAAGTATTAAAGGAAGAATAAAGGAAGTTTTTTCAATTATTTAACCTGTAATTAAAAATATTGATGTCACGTTATGGCAGATAAACAAAGAACATTAGCAAAAGAATTTACTCTAACAGGAAAAGGACTTCATACAGGACTAGAAGTATCTATTAAATTTTTGCCTGCATTCGAAAATCACGGGTATCAGTTTAAACGAGTAGATTTAGAAGGTCAACCTGTTATTGAAGCGAGTGCCGAATATGTTGGAGATACTTCGAGAGGTACTGTGCTGGAAAAGGGAGAGTGTAAAGTTCAAACTGTTGAGCACGCTTTGTCTGCCTTGTACGGATTAGGTGTTGACAATTGTTTGATTGAGATGAATTCTTCTGAGCCTCCAATTTTAGATGGAAGTGCCAGGTTTTATGTGCAGGGAATTGAGGAAGTTGGTATTGTAGAGCAGGATGCAATTCGTGAGTATTTCGTGCCAAAAGAAAAAATAACATACAGGGATGAAGCTCGTGGTTCTGAAATTACGATTCTTCCTGACGATGAATATAGTGTGGATACAATGATTTCATTTGACTCTAAAGTGTTGAGAAATCAGTATGCCCGCTTAAGTTCTTTAAGAGATTATAAAGAGGAAATCTCGATGTGCCGTACATTTGTTTTTGTAAGGGAATTAGAGTTTCTGTTAAACCACAATTTAGTTAAGGGCGGAGATTTGGATAATGCCATTGTTATAATGGACCAAATGATGGAACAGAAAGAGTTAGATCGTATTGCTGATTTATTCGACCATCAGTATGTTGAGGTAAAGGAAGGAATTTTAAGTAATTTGGAACTTTATTTTGATAACGAGTGTGCACGTCATAAATTATTAGATGTGATTGGCGACCTAGCTCTTTGTGGTAAATTTATTAAAGGAAGGGTTATTGCAACCTGTCCTGGTCATGGACCAAATACTGAAATGGCAAAATTATTAATCAAACGAATTAAGAAAGAAATGGGAAAAGATTCAGTTCCGGCTTATGATCCAAACAAAGAGCCTGTATTAGACATTAATGGCGTAATGGGCTTGTTGCCTCACCGTCCTCCATTCTTGTTGGTTGACAAAATTATTGATATTCAGGACGATAGTATTGTGGGTGTGAAGAATGTATCTATGAACGAACCTTATTTTGTTGGTCATTTTCCAGGCGAACCTGTAATGCCGGGTGTTCTTATGGTGGAAGCAATGGCGCAATGTGGCGGTATTTTAGTGCTTAATCAGGTTGAAGATCCTGAGAATTATTCTACTTACTTCCTAACTCAAAACAACATCAAGTTTAGAAAAAAGGTGGTTCCAGGTGATACTTTAATTTTTAAATTATCATTTTTGTCTCCTATTCGTAGGGGAGTTGCTAACATGCGCGGTTTAGCTTTTGTTGGTGATACTATTGTTGCCGAAGGTGAGTTTATGGCTCAAATCGCAAAGAAAAAATAATTAATAACTACTGCTACGCAATAACTTCTTATTAACGGAGTTTTGCATAAAACGAAATATAAAAAAGATGAAGCAACCGTTAGCATATGTACATCCTGAGGCTAAGATCGCTGATAATGTAGTGATTGAGCCCTTTGTTACTATTGACAAAAATGTTGTAATTGAAGAAGGAACTCGTATTGGGTCGAATGCCACTATTATGGAAGGAACCCGTATCGGTAAAAATTGCGTGGTATTTCCAGGAGCCGTTATTGGCGCTGTTCCGCAGGATTTGAAATTCCGTGGCGAAAAAACAACCGTAGAAATTGGTGATAATACAACCATTCGTGAGTGTGTTACCATTAATAGAGGTACTGTAGCCAAAGGAAAAACTATCATTGGAAGTAATTGCTTGTTAATGGCTTATGTGCATGTGGCACACGATTGTATTATTGGTAATAACTGTATTATTGGTAATGCGACACAAATTGCCGGAGAGGTGATTGTTGATGATTACGCCATTATTAGTGGATTGGTTGCTATTCATCAGTTTGTTCATATTGGTTCGCATGTTATGATTTCAGGTGGATCTTTGGTTCGTAAAGATGTTCCTCCGTTTGTAAAAGCTGGTCGTGAACCGGTTTCTTACATTGGTGTGAATTCAATTGGTTTGCGTCGTCGTGAATTCGGAAATGAAAAAATCCGTGAAATTCAAGATGTTTACCGTTACCTATACCAAAAAGGAATGAATAATTTCAATGCTTTAGAAGCTATCGAAGCCGAAATGCCTGCTTCTCCTGAGCGTGATGATATTATTCTGTTTGTGAAAAATTCGAAGCGTGGCATTATGAGAGGATATTTTCCTGAGTAGCTATCGTTTTAAATGATATAAAAAAAGTGAGACTTTCAGTGGAGAGTCTCACTTTTTT
>JBFFMG010000009.1:0-24093 GCA_041554215.1 Labilibaculum sp. | reverse complement strand
CTATTTTCCATGGATGCTGGGGAGGTAAAAATGTGTATTTGAGAGATGAACTAACTCAATTTGATATTCGCTTTGTTGAAACGGATTTTATTCGTGAGAATATACTTCGTGCACATCCTGATAAGAAGGACAATACTGTTGTTGTAGGATATTCGAAATTAGATTTGTTACTTCGGAAAGAAGATGATGCAATGCGAAGTTCAAGAAAAAAGTATTTGTTGGATCCAAATAAGAAAACAATTCTTTATGCTCCTACATTTTATCCTTCCTCAATTGGAAAAATTCCAGTCAACTTACCGGAGTTATTATCTGATTATAATATTATAATTAAGCCTCATTTTTATATTTATATGAGGAAAAAATATGCTGGAGAGCTGCGATTAATTCAAACCTGGAATAAGCATAATAATGTGTATTTCGCAGATTTGTCGGAAAATTCACTAATCCCATTTATGCAGGTGGCAGATATTTTAGTATCCGATTTTTCTGCTGCTATTTATGAATTTGCAGCTATGGGAAAGCCTGTGGTTGTTAATCGCTTTGTAAAATCCAGATGGTATTATAAATTAATGCCAAACAAATTGAATAAGAGGCTGGATCTCATTAATTTTGATTTGTGGAATGTAGGCGATAATGCCTATAATTATAAGCAGATGATAAATCTGTTGAAAGAAAATTTAGAAAACAGCAATAAAAACATCAATCAAAGACAAGATTTAGTTAAAAAAGTAGTTGGAGATGTAGATGGTAAAGTTGCCTGTCGAATTGTGAAACATTTAAAATATATATATCATGAGCAAGAGTGTTTACATCGGCATGAGTGCCGATATTATACATCCGGGACATTTGAACATTATCAAAGAAGGCGCAAAGTTGGGTAGCGTAACTGTTGGTGTTCTTACTGATAATGCAATCGCAAGTTATAAGCGTCTGCCTTATCTGGATTATGAACAGAGAAAAATGATTGTTGAAAGTTTGAAGGGAGTTGAAAAAGTAATTCCCCAGGATACTCTTGATTATGTGCCCAATTTAATGAAAGTAAAACCTGATTTTGTAGTTCATGGTGACGATTGGAAAGAGGGAATACAGCAAGAAACAAGGCAGCGTGTAATTGATACCATAAAAGAATGGAACGGTAAAGTAATTGACATACCTTACACTCAAGGAATCTCATCATCCAAATTAAACGAGAAGGTGAAGTCAATCGGAACAACACCAGAAATTAGAATGAAGCGCCTTCGCCGATTAATTCAAGCAAAACCGATTGTTCGTATCCTAGAATCTCACAGTGGTTTGACTGGATTAATTGCAGAAAATGCAAAAGTGAGTGTGAATGGATTAAATCAGGAATTTGATGGAATGTGGTCGAGTAGTTTAACTGATTCTACCTCAAAAGGAAAGCCTGATATTGAGGCCGTTGATATTACAACTAGAATGCATGGTCTGAATGACACTTTGGAGTGTACAACGAAGCCTATAATTTACGATGGCGATACTGGAGGAAAAGTAGAACATTTTGTATTTACGGTTAGAACTCTGGAACGTCACGGCGTTTCCGCAGTTATTATAGAAGATAAAACAGGTTTAAAAAAGAATTCTTTATTTGGAACATCTGTTGCTCAGACTCAGGATACAATTGAAGATTTTTCGGCAAAAATTAAAGCTGGAAAACTAGCTCAAGTTACTGAAGATTTTATGATTATTGCACGTGTAGAAAGTTTGATTCTTGGAAGAACGATAGAAGAGGCTTTGGAAAGAGCACATGCGTATGTTAAAGCAGGTGCCGATGGAGTGATGATTCATAGCAAAGAGAAAACAGGAGATGATATTAAAGAGTTCTGTGAACGATTCAGAGCAGATAATAAGAATACTCCACTTGTAGTGGTTCCATCAACATTTAACCATATCACAGAAGAAGAATTTGGCAAGATGGGTGTCAACGTTGTAATTTATGCAAATCATATGTTACGTGCTTCTTATCCTGCAATGATGGATGTTGCAAAATCGATTCTTGTAAATGGCCGTTCATCCGATGCAAATGACAAGTGTATGCCTATCAAGGAAATTCTTGAATTGATTCCTGGAACTAAATAAGAATAGATGATAGAATTAAAATCATTTTTTGAAAATTTGGAGAGTAATGATGTGAATTTCTATACAGGAGTTCCGGATTCTTTATTGGCATCTCTTTCAGCCTATATGTTTGACAACTATCCTTCAAACAGACACATTATTGCTTCGAATGAAGGAGCCTCAGTGGGGTTGGCAAGTGGATACCATTTGGCAACAGGATTGATTCCTGTTGTTTACATGCAAAATTCAGGGATTGGAAATGCTGTAAATCCATTATTGTCTTTGGCAGATGAGGATGTATATAAAATCCCTATGATTCTTTTTGTTGGATGGCGCGGTGAGCCAGGAGTTAAGGATGAACCACAGCATGTAAAGCAGGGAAAGGTATCGAAAGATCTTTTTGATGCAATGCAGATTCCAAGTGAAGTACTGAGTACTGATACCTCAGAAGCGAATGAGCAGGTGAGTAAAGCACTTGCAATCTGTAAAGAGAATTCAAGTCCATATGTATTTTTGGTTAAAAAGGAAACTTTTGAAACTTATAAGCTAACAGCTAAAGATGCCAAAAATTCATATCCTGAAAGGGAAGAAGCTATTGAAAAAGTGGTTGAGATGATAGAGCAAGATTCTGTTGTTGTTTCTACTACAGGTAAGATTTCTCGTGAGTTATTTGAGATTAGAGAGAAGCATTGTACAGGGCACGAGAAAGATTTTCTTACCGTAGGGTCAATGGGGCACGCTTCACAAATAGCAATGGGAGTTGCCATGCATACCACTAAAAATGTGTATTGTTTTGATGGCGATGGTGCAATCATTATGCATACAGGTTCTTTTGGTATAATTGCTGCTGCGGATTGTAAGAATTTAAAGCACATTGTTTTCAATAATGGATCACACGATTCAGTGGGAGGCCAGCCAACAGTTGGTTTTGATATTGACTTTGGTCAGATAGCAAAAGGTTTTGGTTACAAGGAATCTTTTTTTGCTGATTCAATGGAGTCTTTGGAATCTAACCTTCCAAAATTACTGGCAAGTGTAGGACCTTCAATTTTGGAGGTTCGTGTTAAAAAAGGTGCTAGAAAGGAATTGGGAAGACCAACTACAACACCTGTTGAGAATAAGGAAAATTTGATGGATTTTTTAAAAAAATGATTGAGAATAACTACATAGGTAAGGGCAGTATTTCCAATTTATCAGAGATCTTAAAATTACACCCGGGCAAAAAGGTATTTTTGGTAACAGGCGAGTCCTCTTACACGAAATCCGGAGCTCAAAAAATAATGGAATCCCTTTTAAAGGGGATTCCATATTTTAGGTTTTCTGATTTTGAAGAGAATCCCAAACTGGAAGATGTTGAGAAAGGAATTGAGCTTTTTAAAAAAGAGAACTGTGAATTAACCATTGCGATTGGTGGTGGAAGTGCGATTGACATTGCAAAACTAATTAATAGTTTATCAATGGTTCATGAGAACCTTGTAGAAACCATAAAGGCAAACCGATTGACTCAAAAGCCATTTCCTTTTATTGCTATTCCAACAACTGCAGGAACCGGAAGTGAGGCAACCCATTTTGCGGTAATGTATATCAATGGAGAAAAATATTCTTTTGCTCATAAATATATTTTACCTGAATATGTAATTGTAGATTCTCAGTTTACATATTCTACACCAGCTTATCTTACAGCTTGTACCGGAGCAGATGCTTTTTGTCAGGCAGTGGAGTCGATGTGGGCAACCGGAGGAAATTCAGAATCGAAAGAATATGCAGCAAAGGCAATTGGCTTGGTCTGGAATAATCTGGTGAGAGCAGTTGCAGATAACGATCATGCTTCGAAAGATGCAGTAATTGAGGGAGCTTATTGGGCCGGAAAAGCAATAAATATTTCTAAAACAACTGCCAGTCATGCCTTATCTTACAAAATGACTTCTTTGTTTGATGTTCCGCACGGACATGCGGTAGCGATTACTTTAGTTTATGTGATGCAAGCCAATTATGAATTTGCAAAGGAAGATATTCAACGAATTCTTTCGTTGATTAATGCAGATAACTTGATGGATGGTGTGGCAAAAATTGAAACATTTTGGACTGAAATTGGCTTGTGCATGAAATTAAGTCAGTTGGGAATTGAAGAAAACCAGATTTTTAAGCTATCTAATTGCAATTTAGAAAGGTTGAAAAATAACCCGGCATTACTGACAAAAGAGTATATCGAAAATCTTTTCAGGAGTATTGTTTAAAACCCAAAAAGAGTAACGCGGATACTACATATTGTTTAGAATCTGCTCCCCCAAAACCAAATCTCCTTCAAAAGTGATTTTGATATTCGTTTCATCGCCTTCAACAATGTAGATGGCTTCTGTGGGCAGATACTTCAAAACCACGCCACAATCATCAGTAGCAACAAAGTCAGGATCTTTTACGGCAATAGCATAGGCTTGTTTAATTACATGGTACGAAAATGCCTGCGGGGTTTGAGCCCTTCTTAAAAAACTCCTTTGTGGAACCGAAACAATTTGATTATTTTCATCTATCTGAAAGATAGTATCGACTGTTGTTATAGCAACGGCAACCGATTTTCCTTTTTTAAGCTGCTGAATTACATTGGAGATAATTTTATCCGATACAAATGGGCGAACGGCATCATGAAAGATCAGGTTCACATTTGGTTTTTTCTGGTATGCATCAATGGCGGCAAGACTTGAATCACTTCTTTCTTTGCCTCCAGGCAAAATGTGCTTCACTTTATTGAAATTATTCTCTTTTACAATGCATTCAACTTCATGAATAAAATCAGCCTGCATAATGATGCATATTTCATCGATATCCGGGTGATTTTCAAACGTTTCGATCGAGTGCTGAATAATTGGTTTTCCGCCAAGAACTAAAAATTGTTTAGGCACCGATCCTCCCATACGTTTTCCGCTTCCTCCGGCCAATATAACAGCTACATTTTTCATTTTTCTGATTTAAATTAACGAATTGAAATTACAACAAAATACGCTTTAAAAAGCAAAAAAGAACCGCTTCTAAAGGAAGCGGTTTATCTTTTTTTGAAGAATAGAATAATTATTTTTTTTAGAAATATAATTGAGGTCTCATCTCTAAAATCTATTTAAAAATATCATATTCGCCTACATCCGAAAGAATTTCAAATCCATCTTCAGTTACTAAAACAGTATGTTCAAATTGAGCCGATAATTTCTTATCAATCGTACGGGCTGTCCAGCCATCTCTTTCATCAACAATAGCTCTTGGTTTCCCCAAATTAATCATTGGCTCAATGGTGAAAATCATACCTGCTTTCATTTTTGGACCTGAATTTTTAGGTGCTATATGTTCAACCTGAGGCGCTTCGTGAAAGTCGATGCCAACACCATGACCGCAAAATTCGTAAACAACGCTGTATTTTTTTCCTTTGGCAAAGCGCCCAATCATAAAGCCGATATTGCCAAAGTAGTTGCCAGGTTTTACTTGCTCAATTCCTAAATACAAAGCATGCTCGGTATCTTCAACCAGTTTTGCCGCTTGTTCCGAAATCTCACCAATAGTAAACATGGAGCTTGTATCGCCATAGTAACCATCTAAAATTGTCGTCACATCAATATTTAAAATATCACCATTTTTAAGAATGGTTTTTTCATCCGGAATACCGTGGCAGATCACATTATTTAAAGAAATACAACATGATTTTGGAAAACCATGATAATTTAAAGGCGCAGGTATTGCACCATTATTTCGAATGTATTCTTCAATTAATTGATTTAAGTATTCTGTGCTAACTCCTTCTTTAACGAAATCGCTAATGTATTTTAGAGTATTTCCGGCCAATTGAGCACTTTTTCGAATTCCTTCAATTTGCTCCGGAGTTTTAATAATTATTTCACTCATAATTTTGTGTTCGCAACAACCTGATTGTTTTGCATATTTAAGAAGGCAAAGGTCTGCATAGAAATTGAATTTTGCAAATCAAATTAGGCTTCTGATCCAATCTGTTTGCTGAAAAAAAATTTGACTGCAATAAGTAGGAGGGAAGCACAGAAAATCAAGATAAAAGAAGATTTATCTTGATTCGTGTGTTTAAATAATTTCTACAACAGCGATATTTCCGTATTAGAGTATCTTTTGAAGTAAAAAAAAACGGGAATGTTTCTTGCTTCGTTTCATTAATCATTTTCAAGTTGCCTTTTAAACTCATCTACATGCGATAAAGTTTCCTCGTCGAGACTTGGTTCTACCATGTCTTTGTATGATTGCAGGCTTTGAAGTATCGTTTCAGCAACAATCAACCTGGCGGTTGCCTTGTCGTCTGCAGGAACAACATACCAGGGAGCACAATCTTTTGATGTACGATTAATAGCATCTTCGTAACATTCCTGATATGAACTCCACGACTTTCGTTCCTTCAAATCATCTTTTGAAAACTTCCAGTTTTTAACTTTCATTCTTAGTCTTCGTAACAATCTCTTTTTCTGTTCGTCTTTTGAAAGATGTAAAAAGAATTTTAAAATGATTGTTCCACTTTCGGCAATGTGCTCTTCAAAAGAAACAATCCTTTCCATGCGCTTGTGGTAAAAAGCTTCGTCTAAATCATCAAGCTTAGTAACCGAAGGAATGTTTTCTCCCAAAATATACTCGGGATGTACTCGTGTAACCAATACATTTTCGTAATGTGTGCGGTTAAAGACACAAATTTTACCTCTTTGTGGAAGTGCAATGTAATGTCGCCACAAAAAATCATGTTTTAATTCATTCGAAGTAGGTACTTTAAAACTGTGTACCACAACTCCTCTGGCATTCACATCTTTAAAAACTTCGCGTACTAAACTATCTTTTCCAGATGTATCCATTCCTTGCAGGCAAATAAGCATGTTGTATTTTCCATGGGCATACATTACATCTTGCAATTCGCTAATTTCTCTACGAATGTGTTTTAATTTATCCTTAGCATCTTCAATTTCTTTGAAAGTGTCAGTATTGGCTAAGCTTATTTTTTTCGTGATTTTATATTTATCAATATTCATAAGGAAGTTTAAATTCAATTAAAAATAAGTATTTTTAGTCATTTGTAAAATTATTATTAATCATGAACGGTGCGGCATAGTTGTTTTTTAATCAATAGTAAACACACCTACTCTCAATATTATTATATGATGAGATTTGTTAAAATATATTTGGTTTTATTTTGTCTGATATCAAATTATGGGTCTGCAAAAGCCCAGTATTTTAGTACAGGGCAAGATCCTGCGTCTATTCAATGGAAACAGATTAATACAAACGATTTTCAAATTGTATTTCCAGCAGCTTACGAAGAAAAGGCCAAATACATGGCTGCTATTTTTCAGGATTTGCTTCTAAAAGGTGGAAAAGATCTCAATCATAAACCTAAAAAGTTTTCTGTAGTTGTACATACTCATAGTGCAACCAGCAACGGAATGGTGGCTTGGGCACCAAAGCGAATGGAACTTTATAATACTTCTTCGCCCGATAACGACGCTCAGTTATGGATTGATCATGTTACAACTCATGAATATAGACATGTTCTTCAGTTGGATAAATTGGAACAAGGATTTACACGTTTTTTAAACTACATATTTGGTCAGCAATCCACCATTGTAGTTGTTGGCTTGTATTTACCAGCTTGGTTTCTGGAAGGAGATGCTGTTTGTGCCGAAACAGCATTAAGCGATGCAGGACGAGGTCGTTTGCCATTTTTTGAGCAAGAATTGCGGGCTCAATTGATAGAGAAAGGCAATTACTCTTACGATAAAGCAATCAATGGGTCCTATCAGGATTTTGCTACTGATCGTTATAAATTAGGCTATTATTTGGTCGGGAAAGCAAAAAATCATTATGGTGATGAATTGTGGGAGAAAACTCTCAATCGGGTAGGGAGAAGACCATTAGGAATCACAAGTTTTGCCGATGGAATAAAAAAAGGCATGGATGCGAAGCGCGATGCAATATTTGATTCTTTATCCGATAAGCAAAAAGAGATTTTGGCCGAAGGAATAAAGGTAAAGGATATTGATTGGGAACAGGTAAAAGAAAAAAATACCCGAGCCGATGGCAAATTGATGTTGTATTACGATACTATGAAAGAGTTGCAGTGGGAATGGAAAGTTCAGGATGCGCAATTGAATCTTACCAAATTTGAACCATTAGTTAATCGGGAAGAAATATATACAAACAGGCGTTTTCCGCACGTGAATGAATCGGGAGAAGTGATTGTTTTGAAAGAAGGCTTGGTTGATGCTGCTTATTTTGAAATAATTAGGAAGCATCGAAAACAGGAGAATGTTTTTGTTCCCGGATACGATTTTAATACTGGTTTCGATTGTAAAAACGGAAAACTGATTTGGTCTGAGAGTAAAGAGCATTTGCGTTGGGAAAAAGCCGATAAAAGTGTATTGGTAATGTATGATACCCATTTGAAAAAAAGAAGTAAAATAAAATATGAAAATTCTTTGTTCGCACCTTCATTTTCAGCAAGTGGCAATCAAATTGTAGCTGTTGAAACAAATAAGTTGGGTGATAATAGTTTGGTAATTATTAACACAAATAGTAGGTTGGTTGAACAAAGAATCTCTATTGGAAAAGATGAATTTATTTTATCCCCCAAATGGGATAAGAACAATTCGATTGTATACATTCTTTTAAATAAAGAAGGAAAGCAGTTGGTGTCTTTCGATTTAAATTCAGGAAACCGAACTAGCTTGTTTTCTTTTGGAAAACATGAAATTTCAGAACTGGAGGTAACCGTCGATCATATCTTTTTTACAGCAAGCTTTACTGGAATCGATAATGTGTTTGCTTTGGATAAATTGAGCGGGAAAATTTATCAGGTTACTTCGTCGAGGTTTGGAGCCCGCGATCCGCATGTAAATAATAACCAACTCTATTATTCAGATTATACATCCGATGGTTATCTTCCGGTAAAAACTGCCAGTCAAGCTGATAATTGGAAAGAGTGGAATGGCAATTACATGGCATTTCCATTAGCCGAAAATTTATCGGAGCAATTGGACGAAAAATTATCGCCAGATACTACAAATCTGGATCGATTCGAGGTGAAGAATTACTCAAAATTGGGTCATTTGTTCAATTTTCACTCTTGGGCACCAATGTTTATTGATGGACTAGAACAAGAATCCGATATAGGCGTATCTGTGGCTTCTCAAAATAAATTAAGTACTCTACTAACAACTGTTGGCTACAAAAAAGAACAAGGCTATAAAAATGGACAATTTTATGTGAATATGTCTTATCAGGGATTGTTTCCAATTTTTGATTCCAAACTAACTGTTGGCAATAAGGAATCGCAGTTTGCTACCCTTGCCGATCGAATTTCACCAGTTCAGGTTGATACAATACTAGTGCATCGCACATTAAAACAATGGGGCTGGGAGAACAGTATTCGTTTGCCATTTGATCTATCGGGAGGGAAATATTCCACTCGAATAACACCTAAAGTGACCTACAGTTTGATTAAGCTGGCAAATATGGAATATACACCGTTAGTAACAACAGAAACCAATACATTGGGGATTGGAATATACGATTTTGGCGATAAGAATTTTACTCAGGAGATTATGGAGTATCAGATTTTTGCCTATAATATTGCAAAATCAGCACCACGAGATGTACAATTTCGATGGGCGCAAGTTTTGGAATTAAATTATAGACACACACCATTTGGAGATTCTAAGCTTGGAGAGACTTGGTCGGCCGAGTCTTATTTGTATTTTCCAAGCTTTGTTAAGCATCATGGCATTAAATTGTATGGAGGGTATCAAAACCGATCGACCTACAATTCTCGTTTTTCAAATACCATTAAGAGTCCACGAGGGATGTATGATATTTACGGGGAGGATATTATCACTACAGGAATTGATTATGCCTTGCCTTTGTTTTATCCTGATTGGAACATGGGACCCTTGGCTTATTTTAAGCGCATTAAAATGAATGCTTTTTTCGATTATGGATATCAGAAAGGCAAGGACTCTGATATGAATTTATATAAGGATGCATTCACATCCTTTGGTGCAGAGTTCAGTACCGATTTACACGTGCTTCGTTTTTCGGCTCCTGTCGATTTAGGAATCCGTGTCGGTTACGAGGATCAAACGAGCAGTATGTTTGCAAACTTATTGATATCTTTTTCGTTGAGTTCCTTTTAAGGTTAGGAAGAAATCCCGAAGGGATTGAACTTTAATAACCGTAGGTGCAAACCTACAGTTATGAATGTGAGTAATGAAAGAACCCCGAAGGTGGTTCAACCTTAGTTGTAATAATTAACCTTTAGATAGTTGTGAGTTTGATTTACACAAAAAAAAGGACTCTTTCGAGTCCTTTCTGTTTAGGTTTAGTTTTTTATTTTTTGAGCAAATCTCGTATTTCTGTCAATAATACTTCCTCTTTGCTTGGAGCAGCATGTGCTGCTGGAGCTTCTTCTGCTTTCTTTTCCATTTTTTCTTTCATTTTATTGAAAGATTTGACAAGTATAAAAATTGCGAAAGCAACAATTAGGAAAGTAATAATTGCATTTATAAACAAGCCATAAGCAATTGCAACCTCACCAACAGCATCACCAGCACCAGGAACAGATTCCATTACTGCCGATTGCAGAATAATTTTTAAATCTGAGAAATCGACTCCTCCTAAGAGGATTCCAACAGGGGGCATAATAATATCATTCACCAATGATTTAACAATAGCACCAAAATAAAGAGCCATTATAAGACCGACAGCCATTTCAAGTACATTTCCTTTGGCTATAAATTTCTTGAATTCATTCATGGAAAAATTGTTTAGTTAATAGTTAAGAATTGATGGTATTGATCCAATAAACTTTATAGTAAAAGTTAAATATTTTTGAAACTATCAATATATCAAATCACTAAGTCTAATAAATGTACAAAATAAAAATTTATTGTCATCAGTTTTTTTATGTGTGATGTTCAATTTTGTCTTGATGAAGAAGGTCTTATAATGAGGTTTTAAATAAAAAAGGATACGCATTTGCGTATCCTCTCATATATAGAATTTTAAAATCAGCGTTAAACCAAAAATATTGGCCTTAATTAGGATAATTCTACTAAAGTAATTTCTGGTGGCATGCCAATTCTGCCAGGGAACCCGATGTATCCAAATCCACGATTTACATAAAGATATTGATCTCCTTCTTGATACAATCCACCCCAACGAGGATACTTGTATTGTACCGGACTCCATTTTATGCCTGCTCGTTCCAATCCAAATTGCATGCCATGTGTATGGCCTGAAAAGGTAAGAGCGATATCCGTATCCAGAACTTGTGCATCCCAATGTGAAGGATCGTGGCTCATTAAAATTTTAAATGCTTGATGGCTAGATCCGTTGACCGCTTTACTTAAATTGCCATGTTGAGGAAAAGGAGGTTTGCCCCAATTTTCTACACCAACCAAAGCAATTTCTTCCTGATTAACGGTAATGGTCTCCGATTCGTTTAACAGTAGCTTAAAGCCCATTTCTTTATGGAAATCTTTAATTGCTTGTAAATTTTTTTCTTTGTCTTCAGGAGATTTCCATAATGAATAATCACCATAGTCGTGATTTCCTAATATTGAATATTTGCCAATATTGGCTTTCATTTTATTCAAAATAGGAGCCCATCCATTCGTTTCTTCCGCAAAATTATTTACTAGATCACCAGTAAATAGGATCAAGTCTGGTTCTTGTTCATTAATAAGTTCGACAGCTTTAGCGATTTTCTCAAAATTTTTATTGAAACTACCTAAGTGCATGTCCGATATTTGAACTATTTTCAGTCCTTTAAAAGATTTTGGAAGGTGTTCGAAACTGATTTTCTCTCGCATCACACGAAAGTTAAACTTCCCTTTAGTTACGCCATATAATATAGATGCAAACGGAATGGCGGCTAAAATGATCCCCATTTGGTATAAAAATTCGGATCGCTCCATTTTTTTCGTTGAATTAAATTGTGGTACACTTTTTTTCTTTCTCTCTCGAAACCATTTAGTGGTTTTTGCAATCGCTCCTAGTATATCTTTTAATAGAACGAAAAGTATAAATACAAACTTTGGAATGTAAAACAATGAAAAGCCAGCTACCAGGTATCCTACATAAATATAGGTTTCCGATTGTTGTACATGTTTAATTCCAAACATGAACAGGGCAAAGGCCGCGAAAATAAAAAACGAAATTCCCCAGAATAGTATGGGCAATGATTGTCTTGCCAAAGCATTTTTGAATTTGGCAATCAGAGGTTTTACACCGCGGTAGGTGTAAATGTCTACCAACAGCATAAATAGTAACAGAGGAATCAATAGAAATACACTTGCTCTCATTTAAATTTTAATAAGTGGTTCATTGATTAATAATTAGCCGCAAATATATGCAATAAAATACAAGCAAGTCCTTAATTTTTGTTAAAATATGCTTACCTTCAAAAGCATGTTGTAAACGATTAATATTAACTTGTATATTATTGTTGCGTTGGTTTAAACACTTTAATGCCACTATAAATCGATAATGAAATGAGCGAAAAAATTCATGAATTAATAGATAAGCGATGGAGTCCAAGAGCTTTTTCAGAGAGAGAAATTGAAGCGGAAAAGATTGAAAAATTATTTGAATCAGCTTCATTTGCAGCTTCTTGTTTTAACGAACAACCGTGGAGGTTTATTTATGCAACAAAAGATTATCCGGAAAGATACGATCAGCTTTTATCTTGTTTAGTCGATTTTAATCAGATGTGGGTGAAAACAGCTCCAATGATTATATTGACGCTTGCTTCAACCAAATTTGCGCAGAATCAAAAAGAGAATCTGCATGCACGGCATGATTTAGGTTTAGCTATAGGAAATATGTCTGTTCAAGCTATGAGTATGAATTTGTATATGCATCAAATGGCTGGGTTTAGTATTGGTAAAGCTCGGGAGATGTTTGAAATTCCTAATGATTTTGATATTGTTACTATGATTGCGGTTGGCTATTTAGGGGATCCAAGTCAATTACCTGATCACATTAGCGAAATGGAATCAAATAAAAGAGAAAGGAAGCCTTTGGATAAAATCCTTTTTGATGGGAACTGGGATGGTTTGAAATAAGCAAATAATTGGGCTTATCCTTTCGGATGAGCCTTTTTTCTTTGAAAATATTGGAAACTTGTTGTAAATTGACTAAGACACAAGGGATTCATTAAAGAGGCTTCAATTTTTTATTTAGGAGATGTGTAATGTCCATACTAAAGTGGTTTTGACACACTGGAAGCTGATGATTCCAGTATATTGAATTCTATTTTACCATAAATAAAAAAATAAATAGATGAAAGCGGTAGTAATGAAAAAATATGGAACGCCGGATGTGTTGGAGATAGCGAATCTTTCTCGGCCGCAAATTGATGATGATCAGGTTTTAGTTGAAGTTTATGCTTCTTCGATAAATCCAGTTGACTGGAAAATCCGTAAAGGAAATTTAAAGCTTTTTGCGAGAAAGAAATTACCTTGTGTTTTAGGAGGAGACATTGCAGGTCGTGTAATTAAAGTTGGTAATGATGTTCAGTTCTTTAGAGTTGGCGATGAGGTTTTCGGGAAAATAGATATTATTAAAAATGGCGCATATGCTGAGTACGTCGCCACCTCCGCAAGCCATTTGGCTTTAAAACCTCAAAAAATGAATTTTGAGGAGGCAGCCACCTTACCCTTGGCTGGATTAACAGCTTTACAGGCACTTCGCGATATGGGCAAAATACATAAAGGAATGAATGTCTTGATAAATGGTTGCTCGGGAGGTGTTGGTTCTTTTGCGGTTCAGTTAGCGAAAGCTTTCGGTTGCAAAGTTACAGGAGTTTGCAGTCGAAGAAATATACAATTTGCCAAAGATTTAGGTGCAGATCGTGTAATTGATTATACGACTCAAGATATTATTTTACTTCAAGAGGAGTATGATATTTTTTTTGATGTGGTAGGAAATAACGAATATTCAAAAGTGAAGCATATTTTGCAACGCGGAGGTGTTTTTGTCACAACTCTGCCTTCTTTCAATATACTCTTGTTGGGATCTTTTCATAATATGGTAAGTTCTAAAAAAATGAAGAAAATTTTCGTAAAGGAAAGTAAAGAAGATCTTGAAATATTAGCCGACTTTGTTGATGCTGGTTTATTAAAAACACACATCGATAAATCGTACCATCTTATTGATATTGCAGAGGCGCATCAGTATAGCGAAACAGGAAGGGTGGTTGGAAAACTATCTCTTAAAATTGCCGAATAAGCTTAATTGAATTCAATAAAGTTAAAATGTAGTAAAGATCCAGGCATCAAATGATACCTGAATTTTTTTTTGATAATGAATTTATTCTTTGACCTTGATACCACAACCAATTGCTTTAGTTGAAGTAATTGCTGGTTTTTTATTTTGTAGCAATGCATCTACGGCATCATCTATGTACTGGTTCGTAACTGCAGATGCATCTTTGTAATTGTTATCTATAGCACCAATATATTCTACTGTATATTTTCCCAAATTATTGCTAAGAATAAACACATGAGGTGTTTTGGTAGCGCCATATCTTTTAAATACGTCCTGTGTTTCATCTATCAAATAAGGAAAGGTAAAACCTTTTTCTTTCGATCGTTTAATCATATTATCAAAAGAATCACTCTCATACAACTCCGGATCGTTTGGGTTGATAGCAATTACTGGGAATCCTTTTGATTTGTACTTTTTATCAATTTCAATAATACGATCTTCGTAAGCTACTGAATAGGGACAATGGTTACATGTAAAAATTACAATGAAACCTTTGGTATCTTTATAATCGGTCAAAGAAATCTGCTTGCCATCAACATTCTTCAGATTAAAATCTTTTGCCTCGTCACCTACCTGGTAGGCTTGTGCATTTACTCCAATACTGGCCATAATGAACAGGCCAAGAATCAATATTTTCTTCATGACAATAGTTTTTAATTTGTATGATAATTAACTTTATCAATAGATTTCGCCAATTCCTCGTATGAAATCTGGCGAGTGAAAACTTTTCGTTTGTTCTTTTTATAAATAACTGTTGCAGGCAATGCGCCATCCCAATCTTTATCCACTTTTCCAATCCAGGAATCGGCATCAGGATCGTCGAGCAAAATCACCTGAGCATTAATCTCCTTACGCGTCAAAAACTTTGTTAAGCGGTCTTCTACGTCTTTACCAAAATCAAGACTTACCAGAATCACTTTTACTTTTTTATCGGAATAATCTTTTCGGATATCTTCAAATTCGGGTAGTTCCTCAACGCAAGGTTTACACCACATGGCCCAAAAGTTGATCACGTAGGTGGTATCATTTTGTTGATGGAAAATAGGTTCCAATTCATTAAAATTGTAGGTTTTAATATCCTGGGCATCTGCTAATTTTATTAAAAATAGTAGTGCGAATAATAATACTATTTGTAATATCAATTTCATTTTTGTTATATATAAAGACTTTTAAGTATTAAATATACGACTATTGATTGATAAAGAATAGGGAAGCTTGTTATTGATCTGTTAAAGTTTTTCATAAATAGCAAAAATGGAGTTTTGATTTTTTGGAGATATTAGTTTATTCTTGAGTGTGATAATTGTCAGGTTATCTGAAATATTTTTTTACCTTTGATTCAAATTAGTACACTATTATGAGTCAGAACATTCATATTAAGCGATTTTTCTTTTTTAGCAGCTGTTGTTAGAAGAGGATTTTCACGTACTATTAACTGATGATGAGCCTCTATAAAGGCTCTTTTTTTTTTGACTATATGAGAACAGTATTTTTTATTAATTGGTTTTTTATTTTTTTCTTTTTTAACGGAGAGAAGAACAGGATTCTAATGAAATAAAATTTAAAATATTCATGAAGAGTCCTGATTAATTGGGGCTCTTTTTTGTGATATAAAATCTAACTATAACCATGAACAAACGAAAAATTGTAATTCAAGGAGTTGAAGGGTGCTTTCACCATTTGGCGGCGAATGCTTATTATGGGGAAGATGTTGAAATTGTTCCAGCCGAAAACTTCGCCAAGCTGGTTCAATTAACCCAAGATGAATCTAAATGCGATGGAGGAATTATGGCAATTGAGAACTCTATTGCAGGTAGTATACTTCAAAATTATGGATTGTTACAAGATTCGGGACTTGTTATTGAGGGAGAGATCTTTTTAAGAATAAAGCAAAATTTAATGGCTCTGCCTGGGCAAAAAATTGAAGATTTAAAAGAGGTTCATTCTCACCCTATGGCCATTCACCAGTGTCGTGCTTTCTTCCACGATTATCCGCAAATTAAGTTGGTCGAAATGGAGGACACAGCTTTAAGTGCAAAAAATGTAAGAGATAATCAATTACTCGGAATTGGTGCCATTGCTGGCGATTATCCTGCCGAATTGTATCAATTGGAGATACTTGCAGCAGAAATAGAAAGTATTAAAGACAATCAAACTCGTTTTTTTCTATTGAAAAGGAAAAAAGATGTAGGTCCGAATGGGGGATACAATAAAGCATCATTGTATTTTAGTACCAGCCATGAACCAGGAAGTTTATCGTATATTTTGGATTGTTTTGCCAAAGAAAGCATTAACCTTTCCAAGATTCAATCACTTCCAATTCCAGGGATCAATTGGCAATATTTTTTCCATGTCGATTTAGAATTTGAAGGTCCTCGACAGTTTAAAAATGCACTTGCAAAAATAACAGATTACACCAAAGGAATGCAAATCTTGGGCACTTACAATAAAGGAATTGTGATTACTTAAAAGACTTTCATCGATTCATAAACTTTATCGATGAGTGTAGCTAGAACAATGTCCTTTTTAGTGATTTTCCTTTGGGAGTGAGTGGTTAATGTAATACGTACGTTTTTATAGTTATAAAGCTTTATGTCTGGATGATGATCTATCTTTTCAGCTTCTTTAGCCACTAGGTTTATAAAATTGATAGCTTCAATGAAGTTAGGGAGTAGATAATTCTTAACCAATTTACTGTCAATTTCACTCCATCCTTGATCTAGTAATATGTTCATGATATTTGTATTTTATAATTAAAGATACATAAAGTCTAAATCAAAGTAAATAGTAAAAAAAATAATGGGCAGCTTAATAAGTTGCCCATTTTGTAATTTCATAAACGTAGAGCTACCTACAAAGCAATTTCCCGATCTAATTCTTCGCCCATAATTTGAGCTCCGCTATAAAGTACCGATCTTTCTTCTGCTTCCATATAAATATCAAAAGGCAATGAAATTTGGTAGGCCGATTGCACAAGTAATGCAATATCGTCTTTAGCTCCAAGACTACTTCTCCAATCAGTTTCGATGCTATCAAGTAAATATGCGTAAACAGGGCCCGAGAAGTAGGCGAAACAATTCACAAAGGAAGTATTTTGCCATATTTTTTGTAAATTGTTAAGTAAGTACATTTGCATCTGCTCATCGGTTCTACATATTTTTTGAGCTGTATATTCAGCCATGCCTTCATGAATTTCAAATCGATTCTCACATACATTACATTTACTATATAAGGCTCTTCTGTATTGGCGGAAACAAATTGCATCGGTGATGGCCTGTTTTTTGTTTTTACCTTCACTTTGCAGTGCAAGCTCTAATGCTTTCCATTCTAGTTTTAACCAAAAGCGAGCTTCCTTTTCATCCATATGATTGTTGCTGTATGGCTCAGGTTTCAGATCCATTTCGGGTTGAACGCAATGAAATGCTTCATGAAGTATGATACACTGTCTCTCTATTTTATTGGATGGTAGAGGAAGTGGGATAACGGCCCAAATTTGATTGCCAATTTTAGCAGGACCTTTTATAACATCAATAAAATTTGGCAAATTGCCTGTATATATTTCGTTATACGATTGAAGAGCAAGTTTTTTACTGTTGTTATTCGCGTAAATTATTCCATGTTCTTTGTCAATTAAAAGAATAGGCACATCGAGGGTTCTACCCCAAAGAATTCCTCCATCGGCAGAACACAGATCCTTTGTTTCTTTAAAGATTTGTTCAATTTCTTTAACGTTATGTAATTCTATCGCACTAATTGAACTTGATAACAATTGCATACCTAAAAAGAGAAAAATCCATATCGAGCTATATTTTTTCATAATAAGTTGGCTAATTTGTTTCAAATTTCATTCAAATTGTATTAGAGTTGCATTAGAGTTGCATCATTAATGTTTTACTTTATTAGTATTCCAGTAATTGTGCCAGTAGATTTAAGTCGCTGATATATAGCATTTAATAAATTTTCACTTGTTTTTAATTGTGTCGAGTATCGTACAGTTTGTGTTCGGATATGAACGTTTTAAATGTTAAATGATTTTGGCTGTTAGAACTAACTTTTCCTCAGCAAAGAGAATTTACGGAAAAATTAAATTTTGCAAGAGTAGTACAAATAAGCCACTAATTGCGCTGCTCAATTGTATTGATAGATATAATTCTGTATCTTAAATTTAGTAAATTAGGTAGTTACAACAGTAAAGAGTCGCTTAACTTTAATCGAGATTACATGGATAATTCCTTAGAAATCATTGTTTTCCTTGTTGGATTTTTGGTTGTGGCAACTGCGGCAAATCGGATTTCAAAGTATTTTCCTCAAATAAAATTACCTATTATAACAGGACTACTTTTTATCGGAATACTTTCTGGGCCATTTCTGTTGGATTTTATTCCAAAAAAATCAATTCCTAAACTTCAGTTTATAAACGAAATATCATTGGCTTTTATTGCTTTTGCTGCCGGTTCCGAATTGTATCTAAAAGAGCTTAAAGGAAGAATGAAGAGCATTAAATGGATGACTTTTGGACAGCTTTTTTTTACTTTTGGATTAAGTATCGCAGGAGTACTATTTTTTTCTAATCGAATAGCGTTTTTAGCTGAATTAGATTGGTCTTTAAGATTTGCCATTGCAATACTTATAGGAACAATTTTTGTGACACGTTCGCCTGCATCAGCCATTGCTGTGATTAATGAAATGAGAGCAAAAGGACCTTACACACAAACCGCAATTGGGGTTACTGTAATTAAAGATGTTTTGGTAATTATCTTATTTACAATTTGTTTTGCTGTTTCGGGAGCAATCATTTCAAACATTCCATTTGATGCTTGGTTACTTGTTATATTATTAGGTGAGCTTTGCTTATCAATTTTAATAGGCTTTGCACTTGGACATACTATGAATGGAATTTTGAGAACAGGTTTAACAACAATTATTAAAGCTGTACTTTTTGTTTTATTGGGGTATAGTATTTATTTGCTCGCTCATTTTACTCATGATCAAAGTCTCATTTACTTTGGCTTTGAACTTTATATTGAACCTTTATTAATTTGTATTATTGGAGGTTTTGTTGTGGTGAATTTTGGAAATTATCGTAGAGAATTTACGAAGATTATTGAGATGATTGTTCCTGGCGTGTACGTTCTTTTCTATACCTTAACAGGAGCGTCGGTTTCTCTTGATGTTTTAGCTCAATCCTGGGGGATAGCATTGTTATTATTTTCAATTCGCTTGATTAGTATGGCAATAGGTGCATTTATTGGGGGTACTCTTGGCGGTGATCCTTTCAAGATTAATCGTTTTGCTTGGATGCCTTACGTTACTCAAGCCGGTGTTGCCATAGGTTTGGTTTCTGTTGTTGCTGCAAAATATCCTGATTGGGGAGCACAATTTGGTGCTATTCTGATTGGTGTTATTGTTTTAAATGAAATTTGCGGACCGCCATTGTTTAAATGGTTTATTTTAATGGTAGGAGAAAGCCATAAACAGAGAGAATTAAGGCACGAAAATAAGGTGCAAAATGCAGTTATATTTGGTTTGGAAGGTCAATCTTTAGCATTGGCAAGACAATTAATGGAACACGACTGGATAGTTAAGCTGGCAACTAGAAACGAAGAAAGAGCAAATTTATCGTACAAAGGGATCGATGTTGTATATGTAAAAGAGTTGTCATTAAATGAACTGAAAAGGATAGGAGTTGATAAAGCCGATGCCTTGGTATTGATGAATCAGGATGAGGATAATTTGAAGGTTTGCGAAATTGCTTTTGAGCATTTTGGAACCCGGGATGTTATCGTTCGTGTTGAGGAAAGAAGTTACCTAAGTAAATTTCATGAATTAGGAGCTTTAATTGTCGAACCAGCCACCGTAATGGTTAGTTTGATGGATCACTTGGTGCGATCACCAATTGCCACTACTTTATTATTAGGAATGGAAAAGGATCAGGATACGGTTGATATTGAAATGCAAAATAGTGAATTGCATGGCATTTCCTTACGGGATATTCAAATTCCGACTGATGTTATTATTCTAGCTACCAAACGAAACGATACTACCTTAATCTCTACAGGATATACACGACTTCGATTGGGAGATGTTTTAACTGTGGTTGGATCTGTAGAAAGTTTGGAAAAAGTTCGTTTAAAAATGGAAAATACAGATTTGCCTAGTTTTAACAAATCTCGTTTTATGGGAAAGTCAATCTCATTTAAAAGGAAGTCGTTAAAATCAGATTCAGATTTACCAACTTAAAAATACGGTAGTCCAAAAAGCCAAAGGAACTACAGTGTTCCAAATAACTTCTTCTCGATAACGGGCTCTTTTAATTCTCTCATTCTCAATTTGATATCGAATTGATTGCACCATCTCATCATAATTTTGTTGAGCAATTATTTCTCGTTCTTTTCTGATATTATCAAGATAGATAATTACTTCATGACTTTTATTTGGATTGCTGTTTAGTACTTCCAGTAAGTCATGTTCCGATTCGGTTAAGCGATTTACATGGTAGAGTGCCATGCCTCTTTGAAGTCGAACTTCTGATAAATATGGTTTTTTATTAAGTACATGGTCGAAATCCAGAATAGCATCATCGTATTTTTTAAGTTGCATTTTTGCATATCCTCTATCCTGAAAAATTGTGGAGTAGTAAGGCATGATATTAATAGCAGTATCAAGGTGTGATATCGCTTTTTCATATTCACCTTGCAAAATAAGAGTTCTTCCATTGTCATGATACTCCTTGTATCGTTCTACATTCTGAGAAAATACTCCAGAAAAATAGAATAGACCCATAATCAAAAAAAGTATTTTTTTCATCTCGAAACTGTTTGTATTTAATTAGAATAACTCCTAATTAGGTACATAAATTGTACCAAACTGCATAAAAAAAACCCCTCAATATTATTGAAGGGCTTACAGATAGCATTAATATCCTTATGCTTTCTTACAACATTCTTTTGTACAGTCAGCATCACATTTTTTTTCTGCTTTAGCTTCTTTTGTACAACAAGCTTTTTTACTTTCTTTATCGCATTTTGCTGCTTTAGCTTCTTTTGTGCATTTTTCTGCTTTATCACATTTTTTAGCTTTATCACAGCAAGCTTTCTTTTCAGCTTTAGTTTCTTTAGTACAACAAGCTTTTTTACTTTCTTTATCGCATTTCTTTTCAACCTTTTTTTCTTGTTCTTGAGATAAAGAAATCTCATTGTCTAAAATTGAAATAGCTGGTTGACTAGCAAAGCTTACTACATTTATTGCAAAAACAAATAGAAGTCCAAATAATAATTTTTTCATACTTTTTTTATTTAAAATGTTAATTAATCCAGTTTTGTTTAATTTTTAATTGCATCATAAAGAACGTAAAAGATCTTTTTATCTCTTGTTAACGAGTTGTTAAAGCATTAATATTTCTTAAAAAATAAATTAAATTTGAATTGTTAAAACTACCATAAAGTAAATATGTTACAGTAGAAGTTGTATGAGTTTATCTTTTAAAACCATAATGAAGAAAATTAAGGAGTATAGAATTCAGATATTTATTGTCATTTCGATAATTGTTCTGCTTCTGCTGTTACTAATTCAAATTAGATGGATTAGTAGAGCCAGAAGTTTAAATGAAGAACAATTCAATCATCGGGTTGGTTTGGCCTTGCATGAATCTGTTGATGAGTTTACAAAAGATCAGCAAAGTTGCGAAAAGATGCGCAAATTTATGAACAAAGAAAAATACAATGCATCAGATAGCGAACTTTTAAAACTAGAGGTTGGGCGACTAGATTCCATTATTCATCAACAATTTAAAAATTATCAGATTCAATCACCATATACTATTGAAGTATTAAGTACTGCAGATGAACAACCCAAAAGCAAATGTTTCTACTATAGTTTGCGTAAAGCATTAAGTCACGATAAAGCAGTATTAAATGTCTATTTTCAAAAAAGAGAGCAGAATTTAATGGACAGTATGGGAAGCATGTTTATAAGCTCACTAATTCTCATAATAATTCTTTGTGTGTTTTTTGGGATAACGGTATTCTCATTAATTAATGATAAGAAGATTTTAGGTAGAACTACTGACTTAATCAATAATATAGCACACGAGTTTAAGACCCCAATGGCGACAATTACCTTAGCTACAGGAATGTTAAAGCGCGATAAAGTACATGCTAATACTGATCAAATTATTCATTATTCAAATATGATTGCCTCTGAGAATAATCGATTAAAGATTCAAGTTGATCAGTTATTAAAATTGGCTTGTATGGAAAGAGGAGAATTAAAATTGAATTGGGATGAACTGAATTTACACACTTTATTACTAGAATGTTCTGATTGTATTTCGGTGCAATTAGCTGAGCGAGAGGGGACAATAAATTACAAATTGAATGCAAACAACGATACGGTTTATGGAGATAAAGATTTGCTTCAAAATGTATTGTTAAATTTATTGGATAATGCCGTAAAGTATTCAGGATCGAAACCCGAAATAGAAGTTGAAACGAAAAACACAAATGGCCATCTTTACATTGCTGTTTCGGATAAAGGTATTGGAATGACTAAGGAGGAGCAGAAACTTGTTTTTGACAGGTATTACAGAGCACCAACCGGCGATTTGCATGACGTGAAAGGGTTTGGAATAGGTTTATCTTATTCAAAAATGATAATAGATTCACATAAAGGATCGATAAATGTTTTGAGTAAAAGAAACTTTGGCAGTACCTTTACTATTGTACTACCATCAATCTAAAATAGTTTTATGACTAATTCTAATTCAAAAAATATATTACTGGTTGAAGATGATCCCAATTTAGGAATTGTTTTAAATGATTTCCTGAAAATGGAAGGTTTCTCGGTTAGTTTAGCCAGAGATGGAGAAATGGGATTTGAATCCTTCTCTCAATCAAAATTTGATATTTGCCTACTTGATTGTATGATGCCAAAAATGGATGGTTTTACTCTGGCAAAAAAGATTCGAAAAATAGATCAAAATATTCCAATTATATTTTTAACTGCCAAATCGTTAAAAGAAGATAAATTAAAAGGATTTGATTTAGGTGGAGATGATTACATTACAAAACCTTTTGACGAGGATGAGTTGGTTCGCAGAATTAATGCGGTTTTAAAGAGAGTAAATATTGTAACCGGTACAAAAGAGCAAATATTTACTATTGGCCAATTTATTTACGATCATTCAAATCTTACTTTAAATTTAAATGGCCATATTTCTCGCATTACCCAAAAGGAAGGCGATGTGTTGTATCTATTGCTTCAGAATAAAAATAATGTATTGCGAAGAGAAGATATCTTGGTAAATGTGTGGGGCGAGAATGATTATTTTATGGGTCGAAGTTTAGATGTTTTTATTACAAAATTAAGGAAACATTTGAGGCAAGATTCTCAGATTAAGATTGAAAATGTGCATGGGGTTGGATTTATTTTATCGGAAAACAATTAAACCTGCAAACAATACATCAAACTGCATAAAAGTTGTAATTTTGAATCTGAATTTTAAAATCTGCAATTTGTAATGAGCATATCTCAAAACATAAACTCTATTCTTAAAAATATTCCCGCTAATGTAACATTAGTGGCTGTATCTAAAACCAAACCCAAGGAAGATATAATTGAAGCTTATGAGGGTGGTTACCGTATTTTTGGTGAGAACAAACCTCAGGAATTAACACAAAAATATCAAGATCTTCCTAAGGATATTGAATG
>JBFFMG010000008.1:0-24563 GCA_041554215.1 Labilibaculum sp. | reverse complement strand
CTAATGGTGACCCCAAATCACTACTTGCACGTAATGATTCTTGCGACATTAATAGTTGCGCCAAGTTTTTCGATTGGCAGCTCTATTTTTGGCGATAAAATTTTACAAAATACAGGAAAAGAAATCGTGATGTTCGGAAGAATTGAAGCTGTTATCATTGCTTTTATCTCAGCAAGCTTGTTGCTTAGCGCGTCAATAATCAAAGGAATTCCAACTTCATTGGTACAGCTTAATGTGGGTGCTATTATTGGAATTGGTGTGGCTAAACTAGGATTCCGCAACATATTTCGAAAAACTGAAGTCGATCGTTTTTTTGTGATGTGGATCATCGCTCCCCTTGTTGCTTTTTCTTTGTCTCTATTTTTTACTTATTTGCTGGATATCATGGGACTCATTCATTTATAAGCATTAAACACAAAAGCGCTCTAAGCAATTTAAAAAACAACGAAGAGCGCTTTAAAATTTACTTAACAGAATGAACAACTGGCGGTTGCCACACTTTTAGATCTATTCCTTCAATTAGTATATTCTCATCTTCAATCTTAACAACTACACCAGAATGAACCTTTTGCATCATGCAATGTTTCGGTAGAAATCTCACCGTTTCGCCAAGCTTGATATTTTTTCCATGAAATCGCCCCTCAAAAGCAATTACCATACAGCAACCCACTGGGGTAAACTTAGACTCGCTTTCTCTCCTTCTGCACGGACCGATTAAATGGACTGTAACCAAAAAATGATCAATCTTAATCACTTTTCCGTAATGTACAATTGGACAACCTAAAGGCCTGTACTCAATCACTTCGCCTACCTGCAAATCAACTAAAGCCATTGGCATCAGCACTTCTCGGCACGAAATTTCTCCTTGCAAAGGATCCAAAATAATATCCGCTTCGTAAGAATCAATTACTCCTACAATTTTTTCCGGACACCCGTTCACTTGGATGGTGGCTAGTCTCTCAAGTTCTATTTTATTGGAGTTAAATCGTTCCTGTTTTAAAAAAGGACATAAATCCACACTTACTGATTTTGTGGTAATCGCTTCATAAAAATCGGAGCAAGCAGCAAAGCCACAACGACCACAGTTGTATCCAGGAAGAAATTCCATCATCTTTTTTTCCATATTTATCATCCTTAAATGGCAATAAGCTATTCGCCAACATATTCTTGCATCCCATTCATTTTCCGCAACAAGCCACGGTGATGTTCAGCTCCAACTCTTTTTTCACCTGCGCATAGCGTGCATACCGCAAAAGGTGCATTGTGTCGCAAACTTTCATTTTCAGAGACTAACTTCTCAGTACTTCTAATTTGCAAGGCCAATTCCGAAGCTCCTTGTCCGCTTAATCCATTCGCTTCAATAATTGAACAGTTCGGGTTGATTTCCAAAATACATTCCCGAAATATCTCTCGCTCTGCCTGCGATATCATATCGCCTTTGGTAATCACTACAATATCAGCACAGCTCAAAAAAGGTCCCACTTTCATGGGATTACTAGGACCACTGGTAGCATCAATCACACAAACGCCCAAACTATTCGTGGTATAAGGTGCACATCGATGACACAAGCCAGCTGTTTCCATAATCAGAAAATCAGAATTTTGCGCTTTGGCAAACTCCAAAATTGCATCGGTGTTGTAAATTGAGAAATGATCGGGACACATGTCCATCGACAAACCCAACTGAACCGGCACACCCAATTTTGCAAAGCGTTTGGGATCATCAGAATACAAACAGTCGATCTTAACCACCGATGGCTTTATATTCTGTTGTAATAATATTTTCAGGGTGTGAACGAGAACCGCAGTTTTTCCGGCACCAGGAGTTCCGGCAACAATAATAAATTTCATATGATTCAATTCTATACTATTTTCACATTTTCAACTCACTCGTCCATTACAGACATTTCAAAAAACTCAATTCATGAAGCAATGCACCAAAATTTACTTCTTCAATTTTCTTGCCCGCCCGCACATCCTCTCTCAAAGTCAAAATGTACTGATCGATATCATTTAACTGCAATAGTATTTGTTTCTCGCGGTAGGTACTTTCTACAATATTACACATGCCACCATTCCTCATAATAATTCTCTTTTGAGCACTTAATGCCAAAACCGGATCGTGAGTAACCACAAGAATTATTTTCCCCTCACCCGATAGCAACTGCAAAGCCTCGTGCTTTTTAATGCCGGCATTTTCAATTTCGTCAATTAAGACAATTGGCGATTCACTAATAATTGCAACATCGGCCACCATTAGAGCCCTGGTTTGTCCTCCGCTCAAAATAGTTAGGTTATCGCTTGCATTTATTGGCTCGCCCGTAAGTGTATTGGCGATGGCAAGAACTTGCTTTACATCAATATTTTTTTTCCCTCGGCACTTGGCGTGAAGCCTCAAAAAATCGGCAACGGGCATATCGGCGAAAAAATTCATATTCTGAGACAATTGCGCCACCATTTTTTTTCTGGGATCACTTCGAAGTTCATGCGTAGGAATTTCGCCATTAATTAAAATTCTGCGCTTGCTGGCTGTATCCCCTTGCGCCAACTGTTCAATATCTGCAATCAGCTGACTTTTTCCGCTTCCAGTAGGGCCAACAATTCCATATATCTCACCTTTGTTAATTCGTAAATCGGGCAAACGTTCCGAATTACCAAGCTTGTCGATGCCTGACTCTATTGTAATTTGATGTATTTCCATAAGCTACTCTGTTCAAATTTGATATGAAACAAAGTTCAAGCTTATACCAATTGGAAAAAACAGTTTATGAACGTATTATAAGAGTAGGTTTTTGCACGTATCTCCTTTTTCAAATTATACAAACATCATAGAACAAGCCAATATCAATACTTAAAAATAGAAGGGATTAAATTGACAAAACTGCCTAATAACAAAAGGGGATTCCTAAAACTTTAGAATCCCCTTATTACCATAAATTATTTGTACCCGAATTAATTCGTTAGCCTAAACCTCACCAAACGAAGAGGAATACCTTCAGCCTCTTTCAGCTCTTGAAGCGCATAAATATATCCTTTGTAAAAAACCATTTTAGAGGAATTTATCTGTAAGTTGTAATCGTCACATTCAAAACTACTTGATCCTATAAAAGATCCATTATTCTTATAAATCCACACATTAAATTTATTACTTCCCTTTTCTTTAGGGAACTCAAAAAACAAGAGATTGTCATCTGAATCTTTAATCACTGTTGAAAAAACAGGAGTAGGAATTGGCTTTGTAATTTGTTTAAGGTCAGTTTCCATCTCCCGTAAAGCCTTCTCGAGTCCTTTTGTATTCTTTTCGGCATAATCACCAATAGCAAACTTTGGTTTTAAAGCTTTAAATTTTTCAATGGCCTCTTTTTGTATTTCTTTTTGTTCTTCTACAGAAATCGAGTTGGAAGCCCATTCTATTTTATCCTTCGACTGCAGATTCCCATCTAAATCGAACTGCAAAATCTCTCCAGTCTTAGGAATTGCAATAATTAATTTTGTACCAACACTGGCAATCACTGGAGGTTCAACACCTGTTGATTTACTAAAAGGCATTGTTGTAATCCCATAACATCCCTGCTTTCCATATTCAAAAGAATAATTAAACATATTGCAATGTTGCGTGCCTTCACAACGATCTGTAAAATGTTCCCAAATTACTTTTTCTTCGTTCGTCTCATAATCAACTATAGCAACAAAATCTCTAAATTTCTCCTTCCAAATCACCCAGCCCACTACCGCTATTTTATTATTTGGCAGCGGTATCATCTGTCTTGTCATATAATCAAGCTTAAGGGTTTTACTATACTTTCCTTCCATATCGAAACAGATCATATTCCCCATATTATCAAGCCCTGTGAAAAAATTGTTATTAATTATTCCAGCTATATCAGTATTTTTCTTCCATCGTTTACCATTGCTATCGGTAATGCCAAATTCTTTTTCGAATTTACCATCAGCTGAAAACTTTGTATAGAAATTACGATATGCGTTATTAACAACAATAGATCCGACAGGCGTTATCTTTAATGATTTCCTGAGTCCAACTGCTTTACCGTATAAACTATCGGTATACGACGCAAAAACCTTATTCCAATCGTTTCCTTGTGCAAAATCTTTATCCGGCACCAATTTTACTGTTCCCTTTTTATAAATATCGACTAAAGTTTGAGCCGAAGCAGTGCAAGCAATAAATGCAAGCAATAACAATAATGCTAAATTCCTCATAATCATATTATTTAATTAGACATTTTGCGTACCGGTACGTCACAAAAATTATTACTCAATTATCTTTCCATTCTCATCAAAAAATTCAAAACTCATCTCTTGTTCCGTAATCGGTAAATTTGCATCGTATTCAGATTCAAACTGATAAGTCATCATCATTATCATCTCAGTTTTGATATTTTCCCCCTGAAACACCTGAATACCTACAAAAGTTAAAATAACAGCTGCAGCCGACAGATCATAAAAAAAATTTCTGGCAATACCTCTTTTAGGCTCTCTCTTAGAATTCATTTTAAATTCCGGAATCTCAATGTTTTCTTCCACCAAATTCCCAATTGTCTTTTTAATCTCTGCCACAATTTTCACTTGACGATTCGATTTTTCTTGGCACGACATGCAGTTTTCTATGTGATTTTGAAACATAAAAACTTCTGCAGCATCAAGCTCTCCATCTATATATCTTTGAATTAATTCTTCATTAATACAATTCATAATGCTTTTTTTTTAATTCCAATTGAATTTTCTGTAATGCACGAGAAAGAGTTTTACCTATTGATGAAAATTTAATTCCTGTTGTTTCTGCTAACTCTTTATAGGATAATCCCTCACTATATAAAATCACCAAAAATTTCTCTTCAGCCTTTAATTTTGATAAAGCACATTGAATTTCTTTGAGCAAATCACTCTCATCCAAAACATTCTCGTCTTCTAAACAATCCTTAAAATTATCAATCGTCTGAAATCTATTTTTATTCTTTAAATAATCGATACACTTATTATAGGTTGCCCGATACAGCCAGCTTTTAGGATATTGAATTACCTTCCCCTCCTCCATTTTTTCATGCAGATAAATAAATATCTCCTGAATAATGTCGGCAACTGTATCTTCGTCTCTAACTAATTTTTGAGCTACCCGATAAACAGTTTGATAATTCTCTTTGTATATATTCTGAAATGTATCCAATCAACTAATTTTATAGTTAGTCGTTTAAATTACTGTTTTGTGACAAAATTTTCTATTTTTTTTTCATTTATATAAGTTTATTCGAAAATTTTCAATTACATTTACTTTGAATTACAAAGTACTTTCCATGAATCAACAGAAATACATCGAAGACTTAAAGAACATTAAAGAGATGATGAACAAATCATCTAAGTTTATCTCTTTGAGTGGTTTATCAGGAATATCCGCAGGTTTAATTGCACTTATTGGTGCCTATTTTGCCTGGGAAACAATTTATTCCAAAACTGGATATCAGGATTTTGAACGAAGCCTTTTAAATTTCGATCAGTTAATACAATTGTTAACTATCGGATTTATAACCCTACTGCTTGCAGTAAGTTTTGGACTGTTTTTCACCCGATTAAAAACAAAAAAATTAAAACAGAAAGTGTGGGATTCTCAAACCAAAACACTGCTTATTAATTTGTTAATTCCCTTAATTAGCGGTGGTGTATTTTGCCTGCTTCTTTTACTAAAAGGATACGTTGGATTAATTGCACCTCTAACCTTGTTATTTTACGGTTTGGCTTTGGTTAATGCCAGTAAATACACATTAAGTGAAATTCGAAGTTTGGGAATACTTGAAATTTTACTAGGATTGATCGCAACTTATTTCATAGGATATGGTTTGATTTTCTGGTGCATCGGATTCGGTCTGCTACATATCATTTATGGAATAATAATGGAGATAAAATACAAGTCGTGAAAGAACTACTTAAAGATTTAAATAAAGCTTTTGAAAATCGAATTCGACTAGGAATCATGTCGGCTTTGGTGGTAAACGATTACCTCGATTTTAACGCCCTTAAAAACCTGTTGGGCGTTACCGACGGTAACTTGGCTAGCCATTTAAAGTCGCTTGAAAAAAGCGAGTACATTCGTGTGCAGAAAGAATTCATGGATCGAAAACCCAACACCAAATATTCTGCTTCTGATGAAGGCAAATTGGCCTTTATCAAACACATAAAAGCCATAGAGCAATTGCTTAAATAATTTTTTTTCATCATTAACTTTGAATTTCAAAGTACTTTTAAAACAAAATAAAATGAACGATACCCAATCACCATTCGACAAAGTAAACAGCTGGATTAAGAATTCGGTTGGACTTAAATTAGGAACGATCACCATCTTAATGCTATTGTTATTGATTCCTGCCAGTATGATTAAATCAATCATCAGCGAAAGAGAAATGCTCAATCAGTCGGTGCTAAACGAGGTCAGTCAGAAATGGGCTGGCAAACAGCAAATTAACGGACCAATTCTTACCATCCCATTGATTTATGAAGTTGAAGTTGAAGATGGCAAAATCATCACAAAAACAAAATACCTGTACCTACTGCCCGAACAACTCGCAATAACAGGTAAAATCGAACCCGAGAAGTTAAAAAGAGGAATTTATGAAGTTGTGGTATATCGAAGCGCGATGCAAGTTTCGGGACAATACAAACTGAAAACTAAAATTGATGAGACTAATTTAAAAGAAATTAAATACGACGAAGCCTTCTTAACCGTTGGGATATCGGATTTAAGAGGCATAAAAGATCAAATTATCCTGAACTGGGGTGAGCAAAAACTAGAGGTACAACCTGGTTCTAAACTAAACGATATCATTAGTTCAGGCATTAGCATCGATTTACCTGACTTAAGCGAACAGATAAATACAACTATTGATTTTTCCTTCAACTTGAATCTGCAGGGAAGCCAAAATCTTTCTTTTATTCCGCTCGGTAGCACCACAAATGTAAATCTATCCTCCACCTGGTCTTCGCCAAGTTTTAATGGCAATTTTCTTCCCGACAATAGAGAAGTAACTGATGAAGGTTTTTCGGCCGATTGGAAAATACTGCAACTCAATCGTAATTTTCCTCAAACCTGGGTCGATAAAAACATGCGCGAAGAAATGCAATATTCAGCCTTAGGTGTTGACCTAATTATGCCTTTGGACGATTATCAAAAGTCCATGCGCTCCTCGAAATATGCGATTATGACTATTGCCTTAATTTTCTTGGTTTTCTTCTTAGTTGAGATCTTGAATGGCCGAAAAATCCACCCATTTCAATATACTTTGGTAGGTCTGGCTCTTTGTCTTTTCTACATATTACTGATATCTATATCGGAGCATTCAAATTTCAATATTGCCTATCTAATTTCAGCAGGAATAACATCTCTGATGATATTAATTTACGCCAAAAGTGTATTTAAATCAGGCAAATTCACGGGAGTTTTAACCGCCACAATATTAGGAATATATGGCTTTCTGTTCGTAACGCTTCAATTGGCCGATTATGCATTGTTAATGGGTAGTATTGGCTTAGCGCTGATATTGGGAATCACGATGTATTTCACCAGAAATATTAACTGGTACAAAATAAATATGAAGACTGAGTAAAATAGTTCCAAATGAAAATCCATTTATCCATAATTCCTCTCCCCTCTGCTCGCAAGTACTGCTATTTCTATATTTTCAGTGTAGAAATTGGCAAATGGTATTGGGATTATGGGTTTGGACTTAGGTTGTAACCATTGAATTTTATACGTGATGACAAAAAATAAAAATCAAATTTATTATCTCCTGGTAATAGGAATATTTATACTTTTTAAAGTCTGGTTCATTAATGCCACCAATAGTAATTTGGCCTTTATTCTGAAACCAACGAGCAAACTTGTTGGTTTGGTAACTGGTTCTTCGTCTATCTACCTTGATGAAAGTGGATACTATTTTCAGGATATAAACATCATCATCGATAAATCGTGTTCTGGATTTAATTTTTGGTTGTTGTGTTATACCATGCTGTTCTTTTTAATGCTAAAATCGTTACAAAAGAATTCACATAAACTACTTGCCATACCAGCAGTCATGCTTGGTGCCTATATACTAACAATACTAGTAAGTACTTCCCGGATTTTTGTAAGTCTTACAATACAAAATTCACTAATCAGCTTTTTACAAATCGAACAACACATCATTCATGAAGCAATTGGAGTGATAACCAACTTAAGCTTCTTAATCCTATTCTTCTTCGCGGTAAAAAATTATTTAACAAAACTTGAATTAAATGAGAAACTTACTTAATCCCAAATGGCTCTTAGCTATAAATACACTTCCAATAACAATTCTTTTTTATCTATTCTTCTCTAGGTTTACCATCATAAAAAGCCTCTTAAACATTGATAATATGAAGCTTTGGAAGTCTTTTGGAATAGCCTTAGGTATTTTAAGCATCCTTAATTTATTGTATGCGTTCTATTTAATTCTAAAAAAGAAAAAGGTATCTGCAATCTATGGTTTACTTGCCTTATTAGTTTACATTTCTTTTATCTATTTGTACGGATATAATTCCGATAATATCATTCCTTTTTCGATTCCAAGATGGATGATTCCTAGCGATATGATTCTATATGTTGGTACCTTCTTGATGCCAACACTTGTCTACTCATTATTCATCCTGGTATCTCATTTCACCTCCAACACTCAAAACCATAAAGCATGGAAAAGTTTTTCCGCTACGGTACTAATTCCGATAGTATGGTATCTATTCTCCCAAATTATACTTCCATTATGGAAACCTGTTGATGGGAATTTCAACACTCATGCAATAGTCATCTTTGTTATTATTGGAACTGTTGCCTTTCTTTTTTTCTTAATCAGAGGTATATATATTCTTGCCAGTAAGAAAACTGATATTTGGAAGAACTATGAACTAGCATGGAAAATTCCTATTTCAATTTTTTTACCATTATTGGGTTTAGCCCTAAATAATGGACGAATAACCTCCTTTTTGGGCACTGGAATTTTTGGTGATTTTAATAGTATCTGGTTTTATATTCTTACCGTGGTAAACGGTATTCTAATCTGCCTACCTAATTTGGAAAATAAAGCCTACAGGTTATCCTTATTCATTGGAAGAAGTGTCTGTTTTTCATTCACGTTTTACTTTTTCTTAGTCTTCTTACCCTTTTTACCCTTATCAATCATCGCTATTATTGGATTCGGTTTAGGTTTCCTAATGCTCACTCCTCTTTTATTATTCGTAATACACATCAATGAGCTTTCTAAAGATTTCACTTACTTACTCTCCTACCTTTCAAAAACCAAATTACGATTAGCTTCAATCATAGGTTTTTTAATAATCCCAACCCTTATTACCCTTACGTACATACAAGATAAGAGGACCTTACATGAAAGCCTCGAGTATATTTACACACCCAATTATTCAAAATCATATAACATTAACAGATCATCTCTTCAAAGAACACTGGATATTATAAAACAACACAAGGACCGAAATGGAGCACCAATATTTGGAAGCAAAATCCCTTACCTATCAACCTACTTTAATTGGTTGGTTTTAGATAATCTTACATTATCTGATAAAAAGATCAATACAATTGAAGATGTTTTCTTGGGAAGCACTTCATTTAACTTGCGATCTGAAAACATAGTTAATGATCAGGTTAAAATATCAAATATTAGCTCAGAAAGTACCTATGATAAAACGCAAAATGCATGGAGAAGTTGGATTAATCTGGAAATAACCAACTACAATAATAACTCAAGCTTTTCCGAATATGCCACAAACATTAATTTACCCGAGGGCTGCTGGATTAGCGATTACTATTTATATGTAGAAGAAAGAAAAGAGATGGGGATTTTAACTGAGAAGAAATCTGCAATGTGGGTGTTTTCTCAAATAAGAAATACCAATAGAGATCCAGGAATTTTATACTATTTAAGTGGAAACAAAATTGCTTTTAGAGTATTCCCTTTCGCAAAAAACGAAATAAGAAAAACAGGGATTGAATTCTTACACAAAGACCCAATCGAAATTACTATTGATGGTCACACAGTAGCCCTAGGGAAAACCAGTGAGGATCAGATTGACAATTTTGAAAATGAAAATTTAATTTATGTCTCAGCACAAAATAAAGAGAGTCTGGAACAAATTAAACGCAAACCCTATTTCCATTTTTTAGTAGATGTTTCCAACGGCAATGACAATAATTCTTCAACTTTCGCATCACGAATAGAACAAGTTATGCAGAAGAACAAAAGACTTTCTGTTGATGCGAAAATTAGTTTTGTTAACAGCTATACCAACACCATGAACTTCAATTCAAATTGGGAACAAACCTTTAATTCGCAAAGTTTTGAAGGTGGTTACTATCTAGATCGAGCTATAAAACAAACCCTATTTGATTCATATAAAAACAATTACAACACCTACCCAGTTATTGTGGCTGTCACTGATTCGATAGACCAAGCCATACTCAATCAAGATTTTTCAGATTTTAAAATGACTTATCCCGATTTAAATGTTTTCTTCCACATAGATAAATATGGTGATTTGCAGGCACACTCGTTAAATACAAATCCAAAAGAAATACATTCCTACCCAATCAAATCGATAGGTAACAATTCAGTCTGTAAATTTACAATGGCAAATAATAAGTCTAGATATCTTGCAAACAACAAGGAGGCTAGTATTATTCTGAAAGAAGATATATTTAATTTTTCAAATATCAGTATTACAAAAAAGAATTGGTCTACGGCTCTTTCGCTTCAAGGCAAATGGATTTCTCAAGTCTTCCATCCTGAAACATCAAATTCAGATTGGATAAATCTTGTAAGGGCTAGTTTTTCATCTAAAATAATGACACCTGTCACATCTTATCTCGTGGTCGAAAACGAATCGCAAAAAGCGATGCTAAAAAAGAAACAAGAACAAGTTCTATCGAGCAATAAATCTCTTGATCTTGGGGAAGACACCCAAAGAATGAGTGAACCAAACCTAATAATCTTAACAATACTACTTTTAATATTTTTAGGGATAAAAAAATAATCACAAAACAATCGCCCATTTCATTTGGCATTTTGTTTCGTAATTAAGATATAGAAACCGGTTGAAGCAGATGCTCAACCGGTTTTTTTACGCTCTATGATAAAATCCTATTTTATTAAAATCCCAGTCCGAATTTCCCCCAATATTCATTCTCCAATTCTTTCCAACGTAACATGGTAGCACCTGTAAAATCACGAGTATATTTGTTCAAAAGTACTTTTGCCTCTTTTGTTTTACTATCTTTTAATAACTTCTGAATTTGTGCTTCCAACTCTGCTGATTCTTTAAAACCTTTTTCCTCAAAGTAAGCAACTTCTTCCATCATTCCTTCGCGGGTTTTTTGCCATTGCAAAGTAGCCAATTTATTCGCTTTGCGATATTGCCAAATAGCGGCATCATCGCGATAACGTTGCTGACCACAAAACTGAAAACTCTCTGGTAATTCTGTTGTTCCACAGTAAATAGGAATACGAGGACTTTGACCCGGGTTATCGAAAGAAAACCAAGCCCTACCACCAATTTCATCTGGCAACCAGTCTCTTAACTGAATAATGTGAGAATAGGAACACCACGAAACAGCAACTGTTCGCTGATATTCAACCGATCCATCTTCCAAATAATTATATAGACTTCTATTGTCGCCATTTGGCCAAGGATGTGCATTCAAGGCCTTAATAGTATCAGCACCAATCACCTCTTTCTCTTCATTGTATTTTTTCTTTACTACGTTCAAATTTTGTGTCATATCATAGGCTGTACCTTCGTAAGTTTCACGATACAAAGCAATCACATCGCGTACAGAAACTTTTCGATCCGGCTTTACCGAGAAGGGTAACTCGTCAGCTTCAAAATCTAATTTTAAAGATGGCGCCAATGCATTCATGATAAAAAACTCACGAATTTTAAATGGTTTTTCAACTTTGCCATAAGCTTTCCAAAATTTGAATTCCTCTTTGCCATCCCAACGTTCCAGATCTTTTGCTACAGAGAATACATTCTCTGAATACATAAAATAATCTTTGTTCTTTTTTTCAATGACCCCAATTCTAGAAATATTTGCCGAAACCCCAATGTGATCATCCGGAATGCGCTGGGCCGCCCAAACACCTCCAATTTTATCAGGGCCTTCACCAAAAATTTCCAATTGCCAAACTTCCTTTTTATCCGCAATTGTAATACATTCGCCCCAATCACCGTAACCATATTCTTTAATTAGCTTTCCAATTAATTCAATAGCATCGCGAGCTGTTGTGCAGCGTTGTAAAGCAATACGCTCCAATTCTTCAATTAAAAACATTCCCTTATCATTCACCAACTCTTTAGGTCCAACAATAGTAGTTTCGCCAATAGCAAGCTGTTTCTCATTTAAACAGGGATAAGCTGTATTTAAATAAGCATATGTTTCCTTTGCTTGCGGTATTGTTCCAACCACAGTCATTTTTCTTCTGTCCCAAGCCGTTTCTGTCTTCAAGCTACCTTTGTAAATTTCAAGAGTTGTATCCTTCTCAAATTTCTGTCCTTTTTCAATATCCAGCCAAGTTCTGTATCGGCCATCACAGGTATGACTGGTAATTACAGATCCATCAGTTGTAGCCTTTTTTCCTACCATAATGCTGGTGCAACTTTCTCCAAAATAAGGATCATTTACTTGGTCGAAAACCGACTGAGCATTCGATTGAGAATTACTAATTGTAAAAATTGTCAATAGGACAATCAAAAATTTCTTCATTGGTTTGTTGTTTAAATTTATGCTTGTTAAAACACCTAAAATTGTCATTTATTTTGTGAAAATGAGCCCTAATATAATCTATTCGTAACATTTTACAGCAAATGATTGGTAATTTATAAGGAGTTAATAGAATAGCTGTTGCTTTTAAAAAATAGATCCCGCGAATTAATATCTTTGCGCGTCAGAAAAATGCAAATCTAAAACAAATAAAGTGAGGTACTTTTTTCACATTGGATACAAGGGAAGCAAATACAGAGGTTGGCAACGGCAAATTAATGTAGTAAGTATTCAACAGGTACTTGAAGATAATTTATCGAAACTACTTAAAGAAAAGGTGATATGTATTGGATGTGGAAGAACTGATGCAGGAGTGCACGCCTCTCAATATTTTTTTCATATCAATACCGACAAGATATGGAGCGATCATCTTCTTTATCCTTTGAATAAAATTCTACCTATAGACATCTCTGTTTATGATGTTTTCGAAGTGGATTCTCATGCTCATTCTCAACACAGTGCAACTCAAAGAACCTACAACTATTTTATTCACACCAAAAAAAATCCTTTTATAAATGATATCAGTTCGCTGTACAGTATAAAACCAGATGCTGTAAAAATGGCCACAGCACTATCCCTCCTCCATAATTATTGCGATTTCAGATCCATTTGCAGATCTCCGGACAGTCACAACAACACTTTATGCACTATATATTCCGTTCAATTATTTACTGATCTCACAAAAACAAGTTTTCGCTTACAAATTACGGCGAATCGATTTTTAAAATCGATGATCCGAATTCTTGTTCACGAATTAATTGAAGTAGGAACTGGGCTTAAAAGTATTGAAGAATTCGAGGAAATAATTCGAAGTAAAAAAGCGCCACAATTCTTAAACTTGGCTTATCCTCAAGGTTTATACTTAACACAAATAAAATATCCTTTTTTTGATCTGAAACCGACCGATGATTTTTGTCCTCTTTTAAAAATTAATCAATGGATTCCTGTAGATAAAGATTAGATTCTAATTCATATATTTTTCAATTTTCAGATACAAATCTTCAGGATTTATAGGTTTAGTGATAAAATCATTCATTCCGGCCTCTAAAACACGTTTTCGAGTATCATTGTATGCCGAGGCGGTAATGGCTAAAATTGGCATTTTCCGGTATTTTTCATCAGGAAGATTCCGTATGCTTTGCGTTGCTTTATAACCGTCCATTACTGGCATTTGCAAATCCATTAACACCATATCAAAATTACCTTTTTGAATTTTATCAACAGCAACCAAACCATTAGAAGCAATTTCATAAGTAATCTCCCACTTTTTCAAAAATTGTTTCAGAATTAATATATTCATTTGATTGTCTTCAGCCAACAAAATATGCAAGCCTCTAATTTTATCTATATTTTGGTAACTTTCTGTTTTGAAATCAACCTTAGACATTGATTTATGACTAATATTTAAACACAGCTCAAAAGAGAAGGTAGTTCCAAATTCAAGATCACTCTTTACATGAATACTACCACCCATAATCTCAATTATTTTTTTCGAGATTGTTAAGCCAAGTCCCGTACCACCATACAATCTGGTTGTATTTGAATCAGCCTGCGAAAAAGATTGGAATATTTCATCCTGTTTATTTTCAGGAATTCCAACACCTGTATCTTTTATCTCAAACTGTAACTTGATTTTATCGTTCGCCTTTTCTAAATAGTTAACTACAATCTGAACATTGCCAGTATCAGTAAATTTAACCGCATTACTACACAAATTATTAATAACCTGTGAGATACGGGTTGGATCCCCAATTAAATAGGATGGTATTTTTGGATCAATATCAACAATAAAATCTAAACCTTTCTCTCTTGATTTTATCTCGAAACCTGAAGCTATATTCTTCACTAAATTTCTAAAATTAAAATCTAATGATTCTAAATCGACACGTCCGGCCTCAATCTTACTAAAATCTAAAATATCATTTATTAGAGTCATTAAATTATCTGCAGACAATTTCAATATGTTAATGTTCTGAATTTGATCCTCTCTCGGATTATCTTCTGACAATAAGTGCGTTACCCCAATTACTGCATTCATAGGAGTTCGTATTTCGTGCGACATAGTAGATAAAAATTGTGCCTTTGCATAAGTTGCCTTCTCAGCCTTCTCTTTCGCAATAATCAACTCCTGTTCAAACCTTTTTCTTTCCGACAAATCACTCAAAACTACAAATAAAACATTTCCATCCATTAAAGGAACAGTATTTAAGCTAACTTCAACTGGGAATTCAGATCCATCTTCTTTGGTATGCATCCAATCGAATTTTGAATACCCCTTTGTTTTGCATTCCTCGATATACGCTTTTGCTTTATCAGCCGATAATTCTCCATCAGTTTGATACTCTGGCGAAAAATCTTTCACATATCTCCCAATAAAATTTTCCTTTTTACTTACACCATATAAATCCAAACAAGCCTGATTACATTCTACAAAACAAGAATCCTTAATAATTAAATAAGCTACAGATGATTTTTCAAAAATTAATTTAAATTTCTCCTCTGTTTTTTCCTTTTCTTCAGCTAGTCTTTTCCTCTCTGTAATATCCTTTAATGTTCCAGTAAATCCATTTCTTTTCCCATCGGGATCCTTTGTTATTCTTGCTGTAGCCTCACACCAATTATAACTGCCATTATTGGTTAACACTCTAAGTTCTAAAAAAATAAAATTAGTTCTTCCTTCAATTAAATAGTTCAACCTTAATTTGCAGGCATCCAAATCCTCAGAATGAACAAATTCAAACACCTCACAACCAATACTATTCTCAATACTGAAACCCGTAATTTTCGTCCATGCAGCACTTAAATACAGCCATTCTCCAGAGAAAGAAGTTTGAAAAATAACCTCTGAAATACTATTCACGATAGATTCCATTTTGTAAGATGTAGCCTTTATCTCCTCGGTCTTATTCGCAACAATTTTGCGCAGATCATTATTAAGAGTAAAAAGTTCAACAGAACAATTTTCGAGAATATTTTCAGTTTGTTTTAAATCTGCATCATAATCCTCGTAAGCCTCATTTACAGCCTTTAGAAAATCTTGATATTTATTTTCATCCTCCGCAGAGAAGTATTTCCGAATTTGCCTTTTCAATAATCTATGCATATTCTTTATTTTTCTGAAAAGGTAGCAATTGTCATAGTTTGATTGTGCAAAAAACTTGAAGTTTCTTTACCAAAAGGGGAGATTTCGCCATAAGAATAAAATCCTGTCATACAGGCCTGTTCTCCAATTACATCAGCAACAATTTCTATTTCTTCCTCTACCAATTGTTTAAGAACTAATTTACGTCCAACACAACTAATCAAAATAGCCAATTCAGAATCTCCTTTAGGAATCATTTCAGTAGTTGCTTTAGCCGATAACTCTGCCCCTAAAATAAGTCTGTCAACATTGGCTTTCATCATTTTCACAACTGCATTTTCGGGAATATTACCACCAAACACAAGACTTTGATCCTCCTCATTTATTCCATGAACTGTTCTTACCACAGCATTTTTAGAATTACCTACCCTACAACTTAAGGGAAATGACATACCCGATACAGGTAGGTCTTTTGCTCTCTCACCTAAGAATTGTTTATACAATACAAGTGCAGGTTGATTATCCAATTCATACAAAACATTATCCTTCGATTTTGTAACCAAACGTTCAATTCCAAAATTCTCCCAGCCACCATTTGTGCCATATCCCACCGAAAAAGAATCACCATAAAACCCTAAAGCACAAATACAATCTGACTTTGGCTCACCTTCTTCATTAAATACAAAAGTTTCTGAAAATTTAACCCCATCTCCAGCCAAACCTCCTGTAACCGCAACATGCTTTGGTAATATTTTTTGCATTCCTTCAATAAGGTGAGAACCGTTAATATTAATCCCATCCGATAAAACCATCAAATGTTTTAAACCCTCTCTTGTAAATTTTTCGCACAATTTAACACCACATTCAGTGCTATTTAAATAATTTTTGAGATTAACAGATTCTATTTTTAGCTTAGTGAAAGAAAATTGAACAGCAGTGATAGAAATACTATTATCAAATACTTCCATACCTGAAATTTCACCAGAGCTAGTACATCCGAAAAATAGAGAATTGGGAAAATGATTTTTTATTGTTAATAAGAATTCTTTATCGCATAAAAGTTCACTAACTCCAAATATAAAGACCAAATCAGGCTGAAGTATAATTTCCTTAACCTTTGAAAATTCCATCCTCGACTTTATGTTTATCTGTTCTGTTTTCATTTTTCATAATTTACAAATGCCAATCGTAATTCAATGATTTATATCACCTATTTTAATACTTTTACAACAACAAAACATACTCTTGTCAATTACAATGATAATATCATAAGTTTGCACCATTATTTTAAGATATGAAAAAAATAAGTATTATTGTTTATATTTCAAGGTTAAATTTCCTTAATGATTTATTTCAAAGGATAATCTTTCTAAAAATAATGCGTTATTTTACTAAGATTTATGAGATTTTATAAGAATGGTGAAAACAAAACAAACTGCTAAAGACAAAACAATTCTGAAAAAGAAAAATAGTGGCAAAAGAAGAAAGTCGGTAAAATACTCATTTTCACACTACTTAATTCGTATTCTTGGAATAGGAACACTTCTCTTATTGGTGACTGTTGGTGCACTTGTAGGAAGTGTTTACATTGGATTATGGGGCAAATTACCTGATTATTATACCCTCAAGAGTATTAAAAATGCCAATGCCTCTGAAATTTACTCGGAAGATGGCGTTATATTGGGAAGGGTTTATGCTGAAAACCGAACCAATGTAAATTTTAAGGATATTTCTCCAGATGCTATCAATGCCGTAATTGCGACTGAAGATGCACGGTTTTATGAGCATAACGGGGTTGACAACCGCAGTCTTATGCGAGTGCTTGTAAAATCATTACTTATGGGCGATAAAAGCTCAGGAGGAGGAAGCACCCTAAGTCAGCAGTTATCTAAAAACCTATATCCACGAAGGAATTTCGGACCTTTTAGCATGCCGGTTAACAAAACAAAAGAGGCAATAACTGCATCTCGTCTGGAAAAAATCTATTCGAAAAAAGAAATTCTTCAACTCTATTTAAATACAGTGTCGTTTGGAGAGAATGTTTTTGGAATTGAGAGCGCATCCCGTCAATTCTTTAGCAAACCGGCATCGCAACTGGAAATACATGAATGTGCTGTATTAATCGGTATGCTTAAAGCTCCAACATCCTATAATCCAAGACTTCATCCGGAAAGATCGAAACAAAGAAGAAATACTGTTTTAAGTCAAATGGCTAAATACGAATTTATTCCGGAACACAAATTGAAAGAAATTCAGGCCCGTCCGTTGATTATTAAATATCAAAAACAATCTGCTCAAACAGGTTTAGCAGCTTATTTTCGGGAAAGAATTAGAATTGAAACAAATAATATATTAAAAAGCCATCCTAAAGAAGATGGTACCTACTACGACATTTATCGTGACGGACTAAATATCATGACCACAATTGATTCCAGAATGCAAATGCATGCTGAAAAGGCAGTTGCTGAACACATGAAAAATCTGCAATCACAATTTGCACAGCACTGGGGTAAAAAAGCTCCATGGGGTGATAATACAGATGTAATTGAAGATGCTAAAATGCGATCTGAACGTTACAAATCATTACAAACGAAAGGTAAATCGACAACGGAAATTAATAATATATTCAATAAGAAGGTGAGCATGAAAATTTTCACCTGGAATGGAGACAAAGAGGTTAAAATGTCTCCTATCGACTCAATAAAACATTACATACAGTTATTAAATACCGGTTTTTTAGCCATGGAACCCCAAAGTGGAAAAATTAAAGCTTGGGTTGGCGGTATTAATTTTGATCATTTCAAATATGATCATGTCAAAGCCAAACGTCAGGTTGGATCTGTATTTAAGCCTATTGTTTATGCAGCAGCATTGCAAGAAGGTGTTTCTCCTTATGACTACTTGCCTAATAAACGAAAAGTTTATGATGAATACGACAATTGGTCGCCACGAAATGCCGATGACCTTTATGAAGGAAGTTACAGTATGGAAGGAGCTCTCGCTGAATCGGTAAACACAATTGCTGTAGATGTTCTTTTAAAAACAGGAATAAGAAATACAATTTTACTGGCTGAAGAAATGGGCATTGAAAGTAATTTACCAAAAGTACCATCTCTCGCTTTAGGCACAGCTAATATTTCATTGCTTGAGATAATTCAGGTATATGCTACCCTAGCCAATAGAGGCGTTCATACGGATCCCTATTACATTTCGAAAATTCAAGACAATAAGGGCAATTTAATTATTGATCTCACTGCTGAACGAAATGAGGACAGGTATGTATTATCGCCTGGAAATGCTGACATTATAAATCATATGCTTCAGGCTGTTGTTAACGACGGCACGGCAAAATCTCTTCGTTCAGTTTATGGATTGCAAGGAGAACTAGCAGGAAAAACGGGAACAACTCAATCACAAGCAGATGGTTGGTATATTGGTTACAATTCGAATATAGTAGCTGGAGCTTGGGTAGGCGCAGAAGATATGCGCATTCATTTTAACTCCTTAAGTCTTGGACAAGGCGCTAGCATGGCTTTACCCATTTACGGTAAATTCATGAATAAACTGAGCACGAACAGAAACTTTAATAAATATACAAACTCAGCGATTACAAAACCAGACAGCGATGTATTGGCCGATTTAGATATGCCTCACTACCTACCTCCTGAAGAGAACTTTTTCGAGAGATTATTTGGGGTTAAAGCAAAAGATCAGGATAAATTAATGAAACGAAAAGAGAGACGAGAAAAACGTGAGATTGAGAAAAAATCAATCTATCAAAAAATTAAAAATATATTTAAACGTAAAGATTAGAAATGTTTCCTCAGGTGTTTATCTGACTCATTTTTATATTCTTGCTTCAGTTTAGCATTCTGATTTTTTAAATTACGCAGAATTCTCTTAACAGGTGCTTCTGACGATTTATTGTCTAATTTAATCAAAAAATTATCCAAGACTTTATAATTATGCCAATTACCAAGTAGCGATTCGGTTAAATTTACGATGTCTAACGCTTGCCTTCTATTTACATCTTCATTTAGTGCCAATAGTAGTTGCTGAAGTGCCTTAATAACCTTCAGTAGCTTTCGTATTTCATGATGATATTCTTCTCCTTGCGAAGAGTTAAATAACTTGTTGACTATTTCTAATTCATCATGAATGATACTGTCTACTTTTATTTCTAATTCAGAAATACTTAACTTATTTAACAAGGAATACAAACTCAATACTCTTTGTTTAAATTTAGGAAGATCAAATTCAGATAATTTAGTTCTAAAATTTTCGGCTCGTGCATTCAAATCATCATCTAAAACAGAAATTATTTCAGCAGATTTATCTACCGAACTTTCAGACAGCAATGATTTAGAAACCTGCAAGGCTCGAAGTTTACCTGCACTATTAAAAATACCCTTTAATTGCTTTAATAGCTTCGCGCCAACATCCGTATCCAAATTGAATTCTTCAATTAGTAATAGCAAACTTCGTATGTATTTTATATCCACACGTAGCTTATGAATATCCTCATCTTTAATTTGCTCAGCAACTGACAGGTTACGCAAAAAAGAATCGAATCTTTCTTTGTAAAATAAACTTAAGCTGGCATTTCCCTCTTTAGATTCCATGTTTCTAGTTTTATATACAAGATACATAAAATCAGAGAATTACTCAAAACACATATTAAGTAAACCTACTACAAAAAAAATCCCCCATTATTAAAAATGGGAGATCAATATTTATTAATGAAAAAGATTTTCTGTTTTAATCGGTATTTGGAAAAAGTAATTTGAACACCACGACATTTGTTGACTTGCATATGGGGTATTTTTCACCATTACGATTTTAATCGGATACAAGCCTTCTTCAAGATGAATTCGACCTCTGCGTTCATATCTTGAATTTAGTCCTTCCTGACTAATTATAACATGATCTCCAATGGTCATTTGAACTGGATCAATAGAATAATTAAAAAAAGTATAAGTTGCTTTTTTATCAATTTTAATAAATCCTGTTACCTCCATTGCATAACTTTCTTCCTTAAAATGATCAGGAAGTTTAATACGCTCAAGAATCCCGCAGTCCGTCACTTCATCAAATAAAATATTTTCAATACAATTAAACTTGCCTCTTACCATTTTGTATTTTAATCCCTCACTCAATTCTGATATTGTATCTGATACCAAGGGTGATATCTTAATACATTCAATACTTCTTATTTTGCTCTTTAAGCCGGATTCGTGAAATGTTTGAGCCTTAATAGTAGTTGTATTTTTAAACAGCAATGGTTCGGTATAAATTTTCGAATAAACATCTGGGTTTGAACCATCCAATGTGTATCTTATTTCAGCATCCTGCAATTTTACCTCTAAAGGCAATTCCATTTCATCGAAAAAGAAATTCCTATTCACCCCACCATGTGGTGCTTGTATAAAAGAATTTATCTCTTTCTTATGTAATAATTTATAATGATGATTCATCCTAAACTGAAAATCGTCCCAATTCCGCAGATTTTTCGCCGACCACAGCACTTCCGACAAGGCACAAATTCTAGGAACAACCATATACTCTACCCGATCTGAAGTATGCATGTATTCAGTCCAAACATTTGCTTGCGCTCCAAGAATATACTTCGCTTCGTCTTTATTTAATTCTGAAGGTGTTGGCTCAAATTCATACACCTTCTTTAAAGGTGAGAAACCTCCAATTGCAGTAGGTTCAATGTAATTTTCATCTTGATAATGATCAAAATAACAATGAGATCCAGGAGTCATTATCACATCGTGTTGCTGTTTTGCAGCCTGAATACCACCTTCAGTTCCACGCCATGACATAACAGTCGCCTCAGGTGCCAGCCCGCCTTCCAATATCTCATCCCAACCAATAATCTTTCGATTTTTACTGATTAAAAACTTCTCTATTCGCTGAATAAAATAGGATTGTAATTCATGTTCATCTTTCAGTCCCTCCTCCTTAATTCTTTTCTGACACAAAGGACATGCTGCCCAGTTTGACTTTGGACACTCGTCGCCTCCAATATGAATGTACTTTGATGGAAACAAATCGATAACCTCAAGCAAAACATTTTGCAAAAATTCAAAAGTAGTCTCTTTCCCTGCGCAATATACATCATCAAACACACCCCATTCATTTTCGACATTAAACAGTTTTTCTTTACATGCTAAATGAGGATAAGCAGAGAGTGCAGCCACAGAATGTCCCGGCAATTCAATTTCCGGAATAACTGTTATGAATCGTTCCGATGCATATTTAACAATCTCTTTAATTTGATCTTGCGTATAAAAACCACCGTACCTACTTCCATCCTTTTCGATTCGCCACGCACCAATCTCTGTAAGTTTTGGATATTTTTTAATTTCAATTCTCCATCCCTGATCCTCAGTTAAATGCCAATGAAAAGTATTCATCTTATACATTGCCATTAAATCAATATATTTCTTGATAAAATCAACAGAAAAGAAATGTCGGCAAAAATCTAAATGCATTCCTCGATATTGGTACCTTGGTTCATATAATATTTTTACAAAAGGCAATTCGGGTGCTCCCGATAAAGGAATCAACTGCAGAAGAGATTGTATACCATAAAAAAAACCTTTCCCCGATTTGGCCTCAATTAAAACTCCAGTAACATCAACAATTAAAGAATATTCTTCTTCTCCCCAACTTGTATCATTCACCTTTTTAAAAATGATCTTATTTGAAGCCGGTAATTTTCTACTTATCTTTTTAGGGATTTGAACACCTGTCAATTGATTAATTTGATCACTTAAATAGGAAAGCAATACCTGTTCGTCCTCAATTCCTTCCGAAAAGAATATTTTCACATCCTCTTTTAACAATAAACTCCCCTTAACATTAACAATTCTTGCTGGTTTTGGAATAATACTTACCGGATTGTTTGTTTGCGACAACACAGAATTAGAGCTCATAACTTGTATACTTAAAAGTATCAAGAACAAAATAGAAGTTCTCATAAATTGATTATTATTTTTATTTCAACTTGGCTTTTGAAGCCATAAACTTAATCAATTTATCTAAGATTCAGACATAAAATATTGAGCATAAAAAAAGCGACATTTCTAGAAAAGAAATGTCGCTTAAATCTATATTATAGCTTCTTGTTTAGTTGCTAAACATTGTTGAATTTGGCATTGCACCAACTGTGAATTCTTTTAATTTTTCGCCTGCTGGAGAGTAAACAAGTACTTTTCCAGGATTTGTACCTTCACACAACCAAAGATTTCCATCTTTTGGATTTACATCCATTCCGTAGAAAGTCGCATCAATAAATTTTGTGGTTGGTAAAGCTGTATCGGTAATGTTCATTGCATAAACTGCATCAGACATATAATAAACAGTCGTTTCATCTTTGCTAATCGCAATATTTTTAAGACCAGTTGTTGTAGTATTATTTAAATCCCAAGAAGTAACAGTCTGAGAATCAGTATTGATTTTTGATATTCCAGCATCATTAATTCCAACTACATTCCAATTTACATCATAAGAAGTAACACCTGCACAATATACCCAAACATCACCATTCGCATCTTTAGCCATATCTTTTGGACAAGATTTAACCGTTAATGTCTTCACTACTTTATCTGTATTAACATCAATTACGGATACTGTATTGTCGTCGTTCGACCAGCCACCACTATTTGCAACATAGAGCTTATCACCTGAAACAATCATTTTTTCTGGTCCTGCACCAACCGCAATTTGTCCGGTTTTGGTCATTGTTTTTAAATCAATAACGTAAACCTCATTATTCTGTTTTGAATAATTAGCATCTGCTCCGTTACCATTTGAAACGTAAGCCTTTCCATTTGCAAAAGCAATTTCTCTTGGGTAGGATAAACCATCGATTGTTGCATAATGCATAAAATCTTCAGCAGTAACAATCTCAACATAACCAGCACCACTATTTGTTGTTACAACAATAAAAGCATATTCCTTATTCATAGCAATTGATTGAGGAAACTTGCCCAATGGATAGCCATTAACAGCTGCAAAATAATTCAATGTAACATTCTCTTCAGTATCAATCAGACTAATTGATCCATTTGTACTTCCTTCATTCAACACAAAATTTCCTTTTAATCTAGGGATTTCATTATCATCATCCGAACATGACACCAGTGAAACACTTGCAATTAACAATCCCAATGCAAGATTCAAAAATTTTTTCATAGCTAATTAATTAAAAAATTACATTTACCCCAAAATAATAAGCTCTGCCAGGCATGGGGTAAAACCTAACAATTTCATATGATTCATCTAACAAGTTTTCGACTCTACCAGTCAGTTTTATTTTTGCAAAATTGGCATCCAAACGATAAGCTCCATTAAGATCTATCAGCATATTTCCATCAACCTGATCTCCTTCCCAAGTATTGGTATTGGAACGAACCGTTCCAAGTATTCCAAGCTCCCATTTTCCACACAAATAATCCGAAGAAAACTTGACAATGTGATTGGGGCGATAAGCTAGAGTTTTCTTGTAATTACTGCTTTCTTTATCATTATTGTAAGAATCGTTATAAGCATATTTTAATGAGGTTCGCAGACTATTCTTTTTGATTTTCATAAGGTGAGTCGCCTCAATATCGATCCCTT
>JBFFMG010000007.1:0-24583 GCA_041554215.1 Labilibaculum sp. | reverse complement strand
ATTAAAAAAATAATTAGAAATAATTTTTTCATCTTAATGCGATTTGGTTAATATACTGAATAAGTAAATTTAATCATTAATTGCTGAATAGGAGTTACTTGATCGGATTATTAGATGAATGTAATAAAATTTAATGATTTAAAGCCCATAAGAAACCCCCAATATAAAATTCCTGCCACTAGCACTAATCCCAGATGAATAAGGTCTGTATCGCTTATTAAATAGATTCTCGATTGATATATTGGCTTGAAGTTTATTGCTGATCTGAATTCGATTGGTAAAGTTTAAAATTAACCAAGAAGGGGAGTAGGGTAATCCATTTTTATCTTTTGCGTACAAATAGGCTTTGTCTCTTTCCGTATCAGCAAGGTTCTTATAACTTATTTCATCATTATATTCTAGGTTTAGCATAGATGTCCAGTGTTTGACTTTGTAGGTAATTGATGTGTTTCCGAAAATTGGAGGCACATGTCGTACCGGACTTCCATCTTTGTATTTTCCTTTTGTAATCGTAAAATTGGTGTTGGAAGATAATTTGTCTGTGAGCTTTACTATAGCATTGAAATTCCCTCCCCATACTTTTGCATTGTCAGCGTTTAAAAGAGCTTGAATAGTACTCTCTTCACCATCGTAAATTATGGTAGTTTGTCCATCAAACGAAAAATCTTTTCTAACCATTGCCTGATCCAAAAAGGAGTAGAAGACATTTAAATCGAGAAACAGAATGTTTGAAAAATTTTTGCTGAGATTCATCTCAAAATTGTAAACAGTTTCAGGTTTTAAGTTTTGGTTTGGAACAACAACCTTGCCGGGTTCCGAATCGAATACTTTTGCAATGTCATCTATATTTGGAGCTCTGAATCCTGAAGTTGCATTGATTTTAAGCAACCATCCTTTATCCGAAACATGGCTTAGGCCAATGCCTCCATTAAAAGAACCTGTAGTTAAGTTGAGATTATCGAAGGGGAAATTGTAAAAATGATTATCTAGCTCCGATTTAATCCAAACCTCAGAGTATCGTATTCCGGTATTCAGAGTCCATTTTGAATTTAGTTTCCATTTTAAGTTGGAGTAAAATGCCAAACTGGAGTACTTGGAATCATCAGGATAGCGGCTTGCAATTTCTAGTTTTTCATTGGAAAAGATATCAATATTATTTCCGTAAGAATTCAGTTTATTGTGAGTCCATTCACTTCCGTAAAACAATTGCAATGATGAATTAATTTGTTTTTCAGCATCAGCATTTACCGAATAGACATGCAAATTCTCATTGCGATTTATTAGAGAGGAGGAGCCGAATCTTCTGCTGTGTCTGCTTTCTTGATAATTTTGATAGCCTGATATAATTTTGAATGAGTTATACAGAATCGTCGGCTTAGAGTTGTTAATTTTTAAAGAATGAAATTGCAGTTTTTGCGGTCCGTAAAACCACTCCGCGTATTTCAATTGATCACCAGAATATTCGAGTAAACGATCGTATCGTGGAATATTAGACGTTTCGGAGTGTTGAAAATTGTATTGAATTTCGAATGTTTCTGAAGCTTTAAATCGAATTTTTTGAAGTAGATTAATTTGGGAATATCCACTGTATTTTTGATTTTCAGGATTCGGGTTTTGGATAATTTTGTCTTCACCATTTTCGCTGATTACATATTCTGGACGCAAATATTCCGATGAACCGTGTTTTCCCATTTTTAAATCCGAGAAATCGGAATAACTTATACTTCCGGCCAAACTTAATTTAGAAGTACCATAATTGTATTTGCCATGATTCATAATTTCGTTATTCGCAGATGAGTATCTGGATTTAAACGAGAATTTACTATTTGGGGCTTTGGAAGTGGATAGGAGGGGTTTAAGGGTGTGAAAGTCCATTACACCTCCAATTGCATCACTTCCATAAATAATGGAGCCTGGGCCCAAAATTACTTCAGCCGATTCAAGACTATTTGGATCAATATTGAGTACATTTTGAAGATTACCACTTCGGTATATGGCATTATTGAGACGAATACCGTCTAATACAATTAGAACTCTGTTTGCAGCAAAACCCCTGATCATTGGACTACCTCCGCCTAATTGGCTTTTTTGAATGTAAACCTGATTGCTCTCCTTTAGAAGATCGGCACTGGTTTGGGCTGTACTTTGTTTTATCTTGTCTTTGTTTATCTGAATAACTTTTATTGGTATTTCATTGATATTTCCTTCCCATTTATTTGCAGATATTACCACTTCGGATATTGGGAAAATGATTGACTGTAAGGAGATAATAAAAGATTTGTTTTGTATTGCGGAGAAGTCGAGCTGAAGGTTTTTATAAGCTGGGTGCTGGAAAAATACTAGTCCTACTTTCTTAAAATTATTTAGGTTTGCTTCCCCCAGATTATTGGTTATTATTGAATTTTCCGAATTAAAGATGTATACATTTTCTATTGGTTTGTGAGTCTCAGAATCAGTAAGTTTAATTGTTTGAGTGAATCCGGTCAGGCAACAAAGAATAGTAATAATAAAGAGAATAAGACGAATCATTTCTGTGTGAATATCAAGATTGAGATTAAAACCCAAATATATGATAAATCTTTCAGCTAAGGAATGGAAATAAAAAAAGGCATCTTAAAATGCCTTTTTTTGTTGGTATGTAAATTAATTACTTGAAATAATTACTTTTTCACCTTGATCATAAACTATATCTTTGGGAACTTTTGCCCGTTGAATTCGATATAGATCCTGCAATAGTTCATTGTGAATAAATCCTTTTTCATTAATTAATCGATCAGCAGTTTCATAATCACCATTTCCTTGTATTTCAATAACTAATTTTGATAATGACTCAATGGCCTTTTTCATCTTGTAAAAATTAACTTTATACGTGCCTTTTTTAGCATTGTATTTAAAAGCTTCGTTTTCTTCGAAATAATAAAAACGTATCATGTTTGCTACTCCTTGTGAATCCTTTACCCCGAATCGAATAGATCTAAATACATCTGCCATATAGGTTATGTAATTATCCATCAATTCAACATCTTCCATCTCTCGCATATCATTAAGTTGTCCAACAAAAAACATTCGAAGCACATCATTTTTTAATTCATTTATTACGTTATAGTGTTCTTTTAAGGCTTCTTTTACACTTCCTTTACCATTTATTGTTTGTGAAATGCCTAAACCATCACTTATTTCATAAAAAACAGTATTTAGAAAAAATGATTTAAATAGGACATGCTTCCGTTGATTTTCATCAATCACTAAATTTGTGATGGGCAATAGAATTTGATCAAATTTTGCCTGCATTACATTTTTAAAATGCAATTTTTTGGCACAAGTGATCTGACTGGTGCCGATGGGGAGGTTTAAGCCAATTAGTTTATTCCCGGCATTACAATAACCTGAATTGTATAAAACATCGTAAATTACGATTTGTGCAGCTTCGGCAGGAGTTTCAATTTTGTATTCGTCAGCAACAGGCAGACTTTTTTGTAAATACGGAAGTAATAAAGAGTATTTTTCAACTTCTTTAGTCCATTCCTTGTTTCTTAATAGGATAAATGCTCCATAGGAATATTTGGTCCAAATTAAATGATCTTCCGTATTTGAAATTGGTCCTGCAATAAAATCCAAAGGATTGTTTTTAAGTTGCATCCATAAATGGTCACTTTTTTCAAAATTATCTGAAAGCAAATCTTCTGCTCGCTGTAAAAGATATTCTTTAAAATCTTCGTCGTCGCTTAGTTCAGCAGCACTTTTGAGAGCAGATACAGCTATATTAAGCTGGTTCTTATACGCTTCGTGGTAAGGAGTCACCTTTAATAGACCATTTTCTGCGCGGGTTAATGTTGTAAATGGACTATATTTTCTGTCGTTTTCTAATGAGAAAAATTCTTCCTGATTGATATCAGCAGGGAAAAATCCAATACCTAAAGGACGAGGTGGAAAATCATCAGTGAATGGAGTGAATCCATCTAATCGATCCCAAGGGCCGTAATTTATCATTGCATATTCTTTCATATCTGGATCAGAAATTTCATTTAAAAGTTGATTTCTGTCGCCATATGCTTGCAACCAATAAATTTCGTCAATTGCATTGGATACTCTGATTAATTGCGAGAATAACTTTATTTGATTTGCTGTTAAATTACTTAAATCAGCAGAGAGTGAAACTTTTGCGTAATTAGCCAGCTTTCGTTGCATCACGGAATCGTATTTTTCTTTCTCCTCTTTTTTTTGATTGGTTTGGCAAGAAAAGGCAAATACAATTGAAATGAAGATTCCCAATAAAAATATTGTTTTCCGAATCATAATAGTAGGGTTTTGAATTTAAAATAGACCTTTATATGGTTAATACGGATATGTCTTTAAATTAGTTTTAAAGATCATTGCTACTGTTTATAAGTTACGAAAATTTGAATTGGGAAAAAAATTGAAATAGGAAAGTTATTAAGATTGTATTGTGCTTATTGATAAGCTATTGGTTGCTTAAATTATTTTGGAGTTAAGTTGTTTGAATTCAATCTACTTTTTTGTGAAAATAGATTGAATTCGTACTATTTAAGAAATAAACAATAGTGAATTATTTATTCTCTTTAGGATACTCAATTCGTGCGTGATACACGTTAATAAGAGCATTTGTGAAAATTTCTTTAACCTGATTGATATTTTTAAAAGTTATATCAGCATTGTGAAACCGGTTTTCTGCAATTTGCTTATCAATAATTTTATCGATAAGATTGCGAATAGTTTCTGGAGTCTTTTCTTTTAAGCTTCTTGATGATGCTTCAACTGAATCTGCCATCATTAATACTGCAGTTTCTTTTGTAAAAGGATCCGGACCAGGATAGGTAAACTTTTCCTCATCAATTTCTCTATCGGGATATTTATTTTTAAATGAGGTGTAGAAATATTGAACTCTTCCTGCACCATGATGAGTTTCTATAAAATCGATAATCAATTGTGGCAGTTTGTGTTTCTTTGCAATTTTTACTCCGTACTTAACGTGATCAGTTATGATCTGAGCACTTTTGTCAAAATCTAATTTATCGTGGGGGTTCGTATTGGATAATTGATTTTCGATAAAATAAGCCGGACTTTTCATTTTCCCAATATCATGATACAAAGCTCCTGTACGAACAAGTAATGCATTTCCACCAATTTTATTGATTGCCGCCTCAGCCAAATTTGCAACCTGCAAACAATGCTGGAAGGTACCGGGAGACTGCTGTATTAGTTGTCTCAGAAGAGGATGATTTTGATTGGAAAGTTCAATCAATGTAACATCTGAAAGAAATCCAAATAGTTTTTCAAAAATATAAATTAATGAATAAGAAAAAGTTAATAGCAATCCATTTATCGCAAAAAACATGAAGTTTTCCCATTTAATGTCGGCGATATTTGATTCTTGAGTAATGGCAAAGGCAAAGTAGACAATACTATAAGTTATGAATGTGATGATTCCTGTTAAAACTAACTGTCCGCGACGCTCTAATCGGGGAAGACTATAGATAGCCATAATACCAGCGGAAAGCTGAAGAAATACAAATTCGAAGCCGTTTGGAGCTAAAAATCCAGTAAGTAAAACTGTAATAATAAAAACAAATAGAGCCGTTCTACTATCCATTAAAGTTCTTACAACTATCGTAATTAACGCAAATGGAACAACGTAGATATTTATTTTAGGAAATTTAAGAACTAAAACAGTAAGCGCAACATAGAGAAGTACAAATAATAAAATGAAAAGCAGCTTTTTATTATCATGCAAAATCTCTTTTCGAAAATTACGTAAGTAAAGAAATAGTAGGACAATACAAGAAATAATTAACATGCATTGTCCAATAACTATTAGATAATGGTTTTGGGAGGATCCGAGTATGTTTTCGTAATCTTTTTTTAATGATTCTAAAACAATAAAAGTATGATCATCAATAATGTCTCCAACCAGAACAATTCGTGTTCCTGATTCAATTATTCCTTTCGAAATTGATATCATCGACAACATACTTGTCTTTACCTGTTCCGACATTGTTGCATCGTAAAACAAATTGGGCAGAAAATATGAATCGAAGTTAAAATCCTGGATGAATCTTTGATAGGCAGGAGATGGGAAAATAGACTTGACCTCATTTGATAAAAATTGGTAAGCACTTTTGGGAGTATATATTTTATCAGTAGCGACAATTTCATTCAAATTATTTACCGATTTGTTAATGAATTCGGGGCGCTTAAAGCTTAATTCTTTTTGTTCATTTTGAAAATCACTTATTCCAATTTTATAAATTTTATTGAGTTGTAAAGCGAGGTATTCTTTCAGCCTATCCGATTCACTATCTGCATTTTTGATAGACTGATTCAGCTGTTTATAAGATTCTGATATTGTGAAATCATTCCATTTTTTATCAAAATCGGAATTGAATTTGTTCGTAACATCAACAATAACCGTTGTATCCATCCTATAGAAAGGATAGAATTTATTCAAAATACTATCTTTCTCCTTCGAAATTTCGCTTTCGGTTTTTAAAATAGCAAAATCAAAAGGTGCAATTAAAGTCTCGTGCATCCATGGTTTCCCTTTTTGGTATTCGTATTTGAAGTTGCCGATGTTGGGAAATAATAAAGTAATGACAACAATGGTCAGTGATGTGATCAAAAACCGGTAAATTTTATTTAAATTCTGCCTGAACCACCTGAAGTATTTATTCATTTTTGTTGTCTATTTGGGTACTGTTTTTTTCTGAAATTCTGATTATAAAAATACGGTAATATTTTGTGCTGGAAAACTATTCGTCATATCTTTTAGATGACCTATTTTATTGGCAATTTTGTGAAAGCAAATGAAAAAACATAATTTTATTCTTTATATTTGATTTGTAAGTTAAAAATAGAACAATAAATGAATTACGGAATTTCTGATCTTAGTATTATTCCTGTGCGAAAAGAGCCAGCTGAAAGAAGTGAAATGGTAACTCAACTATTGTTTGGGGAACATTTTGAGATCCTGGAAGAGAATGAAAATTGGTCAAGAATTCGATTGGCTTTTGATAATTACGAAGGGTGGGTCGACAGTAAAATGATTACCGAAATTGATGAAGAGCTTTTTCAAATCTTGAATAAAGAGCTTCAAGTTGTTGCTAATGATACTTTTAACTTAGTTTTTCAAGAGCAGGATTATTCTAATAAACTAATTGTTCCGGGAAGCTCATTCCCATTTTGCGATTTAGAGAAAAAGTCGTTTAAAATAGCCAATAAAAATTATTTTTATCAAGGTAAAGTTTCCGAAAATTCGTCGGCAGAACACTTGCGTGATTCCATAATAGAGAGTGCATTAAAATATTTTAATTCTCCATATTTGTGGGGTGGAAGAACTCCATATGGTATTGATTGTTCCGGATTAACACAAATTGTTTATAAGTTAAACGGTATTGTTCCGCCTCGAGATGCAGGTCAGCAAGTTCTGATCGGTGATCCTTTAACCTTTGTTGAGGAGGCTCTGCCAGGCGATTTGGCATTTTTTGATAATGAAGATGGAAAAATAACTCATGTTGGTATAATTTGGGATCGACATAAAATCATTCATGCTTCCGGCAATGTTCGCATCGATAACGTTGATCATCAAGGGATATTTAATGTTGATAAAAAGCGCTACACACATAAATTAAGAGTAATTAAACGAATTATTACTCAGTAGGATTTTAATCTGATGTTTTCTTGAAATTTCAATATGTACACTTATCAATATCCAAGGCCAGCTTTAACTGTAGATTGTGCTGTATTTTGCAAATTCAATAATGAACTCTATGTTTTATTAATTCAAAGAGCCAATGCTCCTTTTAAGGATAAATGGGCATTTCCTGGGGGATTTGTTGATATGGATGAAGATATTGAATTGGCTGCTTACCGGGAATTAAGGGAGGAAACTGGCTTTGTTGGTTTTGGCTTAAAACAATTTAAAACGTATGGCACTGTTAATCGAGATCCTCGTGGAAGAACAGTTTCGGTTGTTTATACCGGCACAATGGAATCGGAAGAATTGCCCCGTGTAAAAGGGGCAGATGACGCCAAACAGGCTAAATGGTTATCTGTAGATCAATTGCCTCCACTTGCTTTCGATCATGATCTAATTTTATCTGATCTTCTAGAACAATTATAGTTTTGTAATGCTTGATTCAAGGTAATTTAAGCTATCTGGTCCCAGATTGAAAATTAAATCTAGAATACTCAGGTTCTCAATAAAACCAAATTTTTCTCCAAATACTTGTGTGTATTTATTGGCAATGAATTTATTATCAGCTCCTAATTTCGATGCTTTTGGATGAATTATTTCCCTGAAATCATCAAATTCATTGGTGCCAAATTCAATAAAATCATCTGTGAATTGTATGTTTGGTTCAATTTCAAGAATTCCGAGTATTTCTTTCTGAATTGCATGGTTGTATTCTAGTAAATAAGCCCACTTTTGTGTAAAGAAACGCTCAAAATCATCAATATAATATTCGTAAAATGGAGAAGATTTGTAGGCTGCTTCAATTCCTTTCCAATGTAACTTCTGCCAATTGGTATCATACGAGATTTTAACATCTTTAGTAATCACTTTCCGATTAGTAGCCTTAACCACTGGAATTGATAAAGGCAAAACACCATTAGCTCCTAAAATATTGCAGCGATTTCTGTACGACTGCTTTGAATAATGCTCCCATTGTTCAATTACAATTTCAGGATATTCTACGAGTTTAGAATAATATTGAATGGGTGCAAAAAAAGAAGTTGCCAATAAGGCTTTTGAGTTTTTCATAGAGTATTTCTATACTATCGATACGAGACTACAAAAATAGAAAAATTTGGAAAAGAAAAAGACACCACGATGGGTGTCTTTTTATAATTTTCAATTTAGTTGATTAGTGAATCCATTTAAAAACTCGGCTCCATCTAATTTTTCCCAAACCACTTTGATCTTTATCTAAAGAAAGCCATATGAACGAAGCTTTACCTACAATATGATCCTCCGGAACATATCCCCAGTATCTAGAGTCGGCCGACATATGTCTGTTGTCACCCATCATCCAATAATAATTCATTTCAAAAGTAAATTCGGTTGCTATCTTGTCATTGATATAAATGGTAGAATCCTTAACTTTTAAATCATTTCCTTCATAAGCATTAATCGCTCTCTCATACAAAGGAAGCGTTTCCAAACTAAGCGATACTGTTTTTCCTTTTTGAGGAATAACAAGAGGTCCAAAGTTATCTCTGTTCCATGCGTAGTTCTCACTAAATGGAAATACATCTTCGGGATTTCCTTTTGTTGAATTACGACGTACAATAGAAACTACATTGCTTAGTTTTTTTAACTCTTCAACCTTGTTCAAGGATAAAGGTAAATTATAAACAGAGCCATTACGATCACAATCATCCTTGGCAATATTTAATTCTTCTAATTTACGTGGGTTAATTGGAGTTCCATTTGTTCTAACAACATAGTTGTATTGCATCTCCTCAATCAAATCTTGTTTTTGACCGTTTATAAAAAGTTGACCATCAATACAAAGCAAGGTGTCTCCTGGCATACCAACACATCGTTTGATGTAATTTTCTTGTTTGTCTACAGGTCTGGTTGCAATTTCCGTATTTTGAGCTAAGTATTTGCGAGCCATAGCAATATATGTTTGCTCATTCTGAATCTCTCTGCCTTTTTTCATGTCATCAGACATAAACTGATCTCCTAATCCTCTCAAATTTGTATAATAGTCAGGATTTTCTCTACCAACAATTATTGTATCTCCCGCAGGGAAGTTGAAAACAACTACATCGTTTCTCTTTACTTCGCTGATACCAGCAAGACGCTTGTATGGCCATTGAATCCATTCCAAATACGATTTTGTTGATTTGGTTAATGGCATGGTATGATGAGCAAAAGGGAAGGATAGAGGAGTGTTCGGAATTTTAGGTCCGTATGCTACTTTACTCACAAAAAGATAATCTCCAACAAGTAACGATTTCTCCATCGATGAAGTTGGGATTGTATAAGCTTCAATAAAGAACATTCTAATAAGGGTTGCTGCAACTACTGCAAATATAATTGCATCAATCCATTCTACTGTTGCGGTTTGTTTTTTTACACCTCTTTTTTTCCAGAAAGCCCAATGTACTTTTTTACTGATATAGACGTCAAAAAGGATGGGAAGGCCTAATAATAGCCAATAGTTCCCTACCCAAATAATCATCAATAGGCAGATAATTAAAGCTATTGAAAATTTAAACCATTTGTTTTTTAGTATGTTGCTCATTCAATTTTTTTTAAATGATTACTTAATTTCTTTTTATCTAGGCATTTAGGCCTACTTATAGGTTTAACAAATCCTTCATGCCAAAAAAGCCTTTCTTTTCAGGCATAAATTCAGCAGCTAGAACTGCTCCAAGAGCAAAACCTTTTCGGCTGTAAGCTAAATGTTGAATGCTTATTTCATCAACTTCAGAGTGCCAGGTAATGGAATGTGTACCAGGAACAGAACCATGTCGTTTTGCAAAAATACTTAATTCGTCTTCTTTCGTACTTGCAGCTTCAACCCATTTTGCTTTTTGCGGATGGTTTTCAATGATTCCCTCTGCCAGAGTAATTGCAGTTCCACTCGGTGAGTCTAACTTGTGAATATGATGAATTTCTTCCATGTCAGCATTGTACTCGCTGAAAGGAGCAATTAGTTTCGCCAGTTTTTTATTTAGTTCGAAAAACAGATTTACTCCTAAGCTAAAATTAGAAGCGTAAAAAAATCCATTTCCTAACTTACATTTTTCTTTCACTAAGTCAATCTTATCAAGCCAACCCGTAGTGCCGGAAACAACAGGTACATTTGCTTCAAAACAAATTTGATAGTTGCCAAATGCAGATTTTGGATTTGTAAACTCAATGGCTACATCAATATTTTTAAGATTTCCCGAATGTAAATCATCTTGATTTTCCTGATCAATTATCAATCCTATTTCATGTCCACGGTCAAGGGCAATTTGTTCAATTTCTTTGCCCATTTTTCCGTAACCAATAAGTGCTATTCTCATGTGTGGTTTTTTTGAGGAGCTTGTATGGTTAATCTGTTTCTCCCATTTTATGATTTCAAAAATAATAAATCCAATGCATAATAAACTACCAAGAGGGGATTAATGTCCATTCTTAAAATGCTTTTTCGATAAGAGGTTAAAAGAGCCCAATAAGCATTTGGATTTGGGAGATAAACAAAAAAACGGGATTGTATAAAACAATCCCGTTCTAAAGTAAATAATTTATAGTATTATTTAGCTGTCTGTGCTTTTCCTACAACAGCTTTAAATGCTTCAGGATGATTCATTGCTAAATCGGCTAAAACCTTACGGTTAATTTCGATGTTCGCTTTGTGCATCAAACCAATTAATTGTGAATAAGACAAACCTTCTAGTCTGGCAGCAGCATTAATACGCTGAATCCACAATGCTCTGAAGTTTGATTTCTTCTTTTTTCTATCACGGTATGCATACTGCAAACCTTTTTCCCATGTATTCTTTGCTACCGTCCAAACGTTAGCTCTTGCACCAAAGTTACCTCTGGTTTCTTTCAAAATCTTTTTTCTTCTAGCTCTTGAAGCTACAGAATTTACTGATCTAGGCATTGTTTCTGTTTTTAGAATGTTAGCGTTCCATTTAAGGACTCTTTTATTGCTAAATCACTCGGTTAATAAACTTTAAAAATCAAATACTGATTTCTACAACATGTTAAGCATCAACTTAACGTTTTTCTGGTCTGCTTTATTTACAGTACCAAAGTAAGTAAGATTTCTCTTTCTTTTGGTGCTCTTTTTAGTCAAAATATGACTTTTAAAAGCGTGCTTTCTTTTGATTTTTCCAGATGCAGTCAAAGTAAATCTTTTCTTTGCGCTGCAATTTGTTTTCATCTTAGGCATTGTACAACTAATTATTGATTATATATAAATTACTTTACTTTTTCTTAGGTGTTAAAAACATGGTCATACGTTTACCTTCCAATCTAGGAAGTTGTTCAACCTTACCAAGCTCTTCAAGATCCTGAGCAAATTTTAATAAAAGAATTTCACCTTTGTCTTTAAAAAGAATCGATCGACCTTTAAAGAAAACATAAGCTTTAACCTTCGAACCTTCAGTTAAGAATTTCTCGGCATGTTTAAGTTTAAAATTGTAATCATGTTCGTCGGTATTTGGTCCGAAACGAATTTCTTTAACTACAACTTTAACCGTTTTTGCCTTTAATTCCTTCTGTTTCTTTTTCTGCTGATAAAGATACTTTTGGTAATCAGAAATTTTACAGACAGGTGGATCGGCATTTGGTGAAATTTCAATTAAGTCTAATTCTTGTTCTTCAGCAAGTTTTAATGCTTCAGTAATAGAATAAACTCCAGGTTCTACGTTCTCTCCAACAACGCGAACGCTACGCGCCCTAATTAATTTATTAATTTTGTGTAGAGCTTCTTGAGGCTTTCTTGGTCCTCTGTTGTTTTTATGTTGAAATCCAGCTATGTCTAGGTCCTCCCAATTAAGTTAATATTTCTCAATAGAAGACATTTGATCTTCTACTTCTTTATTTATAAAATCTGTAAATTCTTGAATGCTCTGAGAACCCAAATCTCCTTCTCCTTGTCTACGAACAGAAACGGTGCCATCGGCAGCTTCTTTTTCACCTACAATAATAAGGTATGGAGTCTTTTTCAACTCGCTGTCACGAATCTTTCGACCGATCTTCTCGTTGCGGTCATCCAATACGGCGCGAATATCGGAATTATTTAACGAATTTAAAACTTTTTTCGCATAATCATTATATTTTTCGCTAATAGGCATAATTACAGCTTGTTCAGGTGTTAACCATAATGGGAATTTACCACCAGTGTGTTCCAATAAAACCGCTACAAATCGTTCCATTGAACCAAATGGTGCTCTGTGAATCATGATAGGGCGATGTTTTTGATTATCGCTACCAACATATTCCAATTCGAAACGTTCTGGTAAGTTGTAATCAACCTGAATAGTTCCCAACTGCCATTTACGACCAATCGCATCTTTGATCATGAAATCGAGTTTAGGACCATAAAAGGCTGCTTCGCCATATTCTATAACTGTATTTAGGCCTTTTTCAGCAGATGCTTCGATAATTGCTTGTTCTGCTTTGTCCCAATTTTGATCGCTACCAATATATTTCTCACGATTTACTTTATCGCGTAAAGAAATTTGTGCAGTATAGTCAGTAAAGTTAAGTGCTTTGAAGATGATAAAAATAATATCAATTACTTTTTTGAATTCCTCTTTCAATTGATCTGGAGTACAGAACAAATGAGCATCATCTTGAGTAAAACTTCTAACACGAGTTAAACCGTGTAATTCTCCACTTTGTTCGTAACGATAAACAGTTCCGAATTCAGCATATCTTATTGGCAGATCCTTGTACGAACGAGGTTTAAATTTGTAAATCTCGCAATGGTGAGGACAGTTCATTGGTTTTAATAGATATTCTTCTCCTTCTTGTGGAGTTTGAATCGCCTGAAATGAATCTGCACCATATTTTTCGTAGTGACCAGAAGTCTTATACAAGTTAATGTTTCCAATATGTGGAGTGATCACTTGTTCGTATCCGAATTTTTTCTGTACGCGTTTCAAGAAAGTTTCTAAGCTTTCTCTTAATTGAGCACCTTTAGGCAGCCAAAGAGGCATTCCCTGACCAACATTTTGAGAAAAAGTGAACAATTCCATTTCTTTTCCAAGCTTTCTGTGGTCACGTTTTTTAGCTTCTTCCATCATTATAACGTATTCATCCAAGAATTTCTTTTTAGGGAAAGTAATTCCATAAATACGTGTTAATTGCGGTCTTTTTTCATCGCCTCTCCAATAAGCTCCAGCAATAGAGTTTAATTTAATGGCTTTAATATAACCAGTGTTAGGTAAATGTGGTCCTCTACACAAGTCGGTAAATTCGCCTTGTTTATAGAAACTGATTGTACCATCCTCTAGCTCATTGATTAATTCCAATTTATATTCTTCATTTTTCTCTTTGAAAAACGACAGAGCTTCTTCTTTAGTAACATCAGATCGCTTATATTCACTCTTGCTTCGAGCAAGTTCGAGCATCTTTTGTTCAATTTTAGGAAGATCTTTATCGGAAAGAGGATTTTCATTTCCCAAATCAACATCGTAATAAAAGCCCATTTCAATTGCTGGACCGATACCGAATTTCACGCCAGGATATAATGCTTCAAGAGCTTCTGCCATAAGGTGAGCGGAACTATGCCAGAATGCATATTTTCCTTCAGCATCATCCCAAGTATGCAATTTAATACTTGCATCTTCGTTAATTGGACGATTAATATCCCAAATGTTATCATTTACAGTTATGGATAAAACTTCTTTGGCAAGACTATTACTCAGACTTCTAGCAATACCAAGGCCAGAAATCCCGGCTTCAAACTCTTTTACAGAATTATCCGGAAATGTAATTTTAATCATTATATAATTTTAAAAATTCGTATTTTTATTGAATCCACAAAGATATAATTTTCTCCCTAATTTGTAGCGGAATTTGAAAGGCAATATTCAGGATTTCAAAAGAATCTATCTGTTTTTTATGCGTGTAGTCGTGAAATGATTAATTTTATTCAGTAAAAATCACTTAAGAATAAAATGGTATAGGTTTTGTTTGATCCAATATATTCTTTAGGATTTTTTCTTTTCTCTAAAAAAAGTCGAATCTTTGGGAATCGATAAACAACCAATACTAAACTCTTTACAAAATTTATTAATTATGAAGATAAGTAAGTAGATATTTGCTTTATACATTCTGATGTGTTTTGGACTAACAGCTTTTTCGCAAGCTGCTATTCAAAAAATTACCATGGAAGATTTAATGCTGGAAGGAACTTTTAGTCAGAAATCTGTTCAAGGATTACGTTCTATGAATGATGGTATACATTATACTACATTGGAAGAAGGTGGTACAAAAATTGTAAAGTACAGTTACGCTACAGGAAAAGTAGTTGATACTTTATTGAATTTGAACAGCATGAAGAATGTTGAAATTAAAAGTGTTAACGAATATGAGTTTAGTGCTGATGAAAGTCGCATTCTTTTAATGACAAATCCTGAAAGAATTTACATACGTTCGTTTACTGCTGATTATTTTGTGTTTTCATTTAAAAATAAGGAATTGGTCCCTTTATCAAAAAATGGAAAGCAACGCTTGGCTACTTTCTCTCCAAATGGTAATCGAATAGCTTTTGCGCGCGATAATAATCTGTTTATTCATAACGTTTTGTTTGGTTCCGAAATAAGAATCACTAAGGATGGAGAATGGAATAAGATACAAAACGGAACACCTGATTGGGTTTACGAAGAGGAATTTGAATTTAATAAAGCATTTGAATGGTCACCCGAGAGTGATTTTCTTGCTTATATGAAATTTAATGAGAGCGAAGTGAAGATGTTCAACATGAACAAGTTTGAAGGTTTAGATCCGCAGATGAAAGAGAATGCGTTGTATCCTGAAAACTACACTTATAAATACCCAAAAGCGGGAGAGAAGAATTCCAGTGTTGAGGTTTTTGTTTACAATATTGAAGATCGGATTACAAAGAGAATGAATGTGGGAGAGGAGAAGGATCAATATATTCCTCGTATTAAATGGACTCAGGATCCTAAAATGCTTAGTATTTATCGATTGAATCGTCATCAGAATAAATTGGAGTTATTACTTGCTAATGCAAGAACCGGTAGTTCTTCTGTGATGTATAAGCAAGACAATAAGTATTACATTGAGGAAGGAAATTTTGATCACTTAACCTACTTGAAAGATGGCAAGCGATTTATTTATTTAGATGAAAAGGATGGTTTTAATCATTTGTATTTATATGATATGGCAACTGGAAATCCTGTACAACAAATCACTAACGGAGATTGGGATGTTACTAATTTTTTAGGTTTTGATGAAGAAAAACAGGTTTGTTATTATGAATCAGCAGAAGTATCGCCAATGGATAGGAATGTTTATTCGGTGAAATTAAATGGAACGGCAAAAACATTGTTGACTCCTGAGAAAGGAACAAATAGAACTGTTTTTAGTAATGGATTTAAATACTATATCAATTATTTTTCTAATGTTACTCAACCAAATACAGTTAGTTTATATAGTAGCAAAGGCAAAATGATTCGAGTATTGGAAGACAATAAGGAATTGGTTGAAAAATTAAAAGGATATCAGTACTCGCCTAAGGAATTTACCATGGTACCTGCTGCTGATGAAATGACGATGCTGAATGCCTGGATGATTAAGCCATTTAATTTTGATCCGTCTAAGAAGTATCCGGTAGTAATGACTCAATATAGTGGTCCAAACTCGCAGAGTGTTGAGAACTCATGGAGTTTCGATTGGTATCAGTACTTGGCACAGGAAGGATATATAGTTGTTTGTGTTGATCCTAGAGGTACTGGAGCAAGAGGTCAGGAATTTAGAAAATGCACCTACATGCAATTAGGAAGATTGGAGTCGGACGATCAGATTTCTGCAGCTAGATATTTAGCTAAAGAAAATTTTATTGATGAGAATAGAATTGCTATTTGGGGATGGAGTTACGGTGGATTTATGTCTACACTTTGCTTAGAAAAGGGTAATGATGTGTTCGCAGCCGCTATAGCTGTTGCTCCGGTTACCAATTGGAGATATTACGATTCGGTTTATACTGAGCGATTTATGAGGACTCCGCAAGAGAATGAAAGGGGTTATGATGATAATTCGCCAATTAATCATGTTGATAAATTAAAAGGCTCGCTTTTACTTTGCCACGGAACGGCTGATGACAATGTACATGTTCAGAACACTTATGAGTTGACGGAACGTTTGGTACAGGCCGATAAACAATTTGAAATGCAGCTATATACCAACAGAAATCATAGTATATATGGAGGTAAAACAAGATTACACTTGTACAAACGATTCAATAAATTTTTAAACGACAATTTGTAGTAAGCTACATATCGTAAAATATAGGTAGAGGAAATTGCTTTTGGTAATTTCCTCTTTTCTTTTACTCAAACACTCAGTTTTTTAGCAGGAGGGCGAACTTTTTTTTGAATTTTTTTTAGAGAAAATATTTGTCGAAAGCTTGGGAATATCTATATTTGCATCGCAGAAGATAAGATTGTTGGTTCTGTTTAATGCGAGAATAGCTCAGTTGATAGAGCACAACCTTGCCAAGGTTGGGGTCGCGAGTTTGAGTCTCGTTTCTCGCTCCATGATTATTGAAGTTTATCCTTTCCTTCAGTAATAGAGTTTGTAAAAAGGAAAATGCGAGAATAGCTCAGTTGATAGAGCACAACCTTGCCAAGGTTGGGGTCGCGAGTTTGAGTCTCGTTTCTCGCTCACTAAAAACTGTTTCATTAATATGGAACAGTTTTTTTTTTGCTTTGTTATTTGAAGCGAATTTCGGATACAAAAAAATGGGCTGCTTTATTGGCAACCCATTCAAAATTAATACTTTATTGATATTTAAAATGTGAATCCAAAATCCAAGCTAACTAGCCAGGCATTTAAACCATCACTTCGGTCATAATATGCTGTTCGTAATCCGATGCTTTTTAGTTGTGCAGTTTTCCCCTTTCTGAATGGAGATTTAAAATTGCTGACTCCCATAACTGGTGAGTATTGAAATCCCACACCCACTTTAAAGCTATCAAATTCCGATAAATCGTAATCCGATGTATAAAATTCAGGAGTACTTGTAGCACTAGCTTGTGCGAATTCATAGAAATCGTCGGCCGCAGTTTGTGTATGATACCTTGCAAATGGTGAAATTATAAATGAAGGAGACACCATCATCGGAAGTTCTATACTTGCCGTGTGAGCTGAAATTCCCCAACTGTCCGAATAGTAACGGTAGAATGTTTTTAAACGGATAAAATCGTTTAAATAGTAGTTCCATCTCAACGAGATTGGTATTTTGATTCGACTATCGTCTAATTTTTCAACATTGCTATATTGAGTCAGTTCAGTTAATGTGTTTGGATAGTTGGGTGTGTCATCAAAAAATACGCGATGAAAAGGAGTGGATAATAGTCCGCTTTGCGATACCACTTCCATTGAAAATAAGGCTTGTGAACGCTTAGTAATCACTTGAGAGTAGGATAAGCCAAATTTAAGAGTTGTACGAACATCATCTTTAAGATTCGCCTTTGAAGTGCTTCTTGTTTCAACAGGGTAGAGCAATTTCCATTTATCACTCATGTACATTCCATCAATGCTAAGTGATCTATTCTGATCTTTCGAATTGAGGGTGTAGGAGCCACCTGCATGATAAGAACTAACATCATATTCTTGTGAAAATCCGGCAAGAAGACTGTATGCATTCCCCGAATTGGCTAAGGTATGAGAATAGGATGCATTAATGTGAGCTCTGGCATCCATGCTCGAAGCGGATGTTTTGTGAGTTTGTAGGTAATCGATATTATCGGTTGAAGCCGAAGAATAGATATCAATACCAAAGTTTAAATCTAAACTTGATAAGGAATCAACGGGAATGTGAACCACAAAACTTGGAGCTACATTCGTTAATTCTTCAGTTCCTTGTCCTCCGGTAACAGGAGAATGATCACCATCTTGCTCGTAATAGTTCAGCAGGAAATTTACTTCGGTCTCTTTGTAATCTTCCGATGATTTTAGTTTTTTACGACTGTCTTCTTGTTTGTCGTCGATGCTGTTTTTATCTGTTTGAGCATTTGCTGCAAATGCAATTGATAGTAGCAGGGTCAGGGATAGAATCGTTTTTAGTTGCATCCGCATCCTCCTCCTGATTTTCCTCCGTTGGCACCTGCCGCACCTTCGCGATAAGCCTCGAAATTAGATTCGTAGACTTCCAGTTTTTTGGCCTGAAGTGCCATTTCTTCATCATTCAAATAGTTTTTTTGATAAGCTGCAACCGAAACGCAGCTGTTCATTGCAAGAATTGCAAATAAACCCATGATGAGCAAGTTAATTTTTCGTTTGTTTTTCATTGGTTTCTCCAATTTGTATTTGATATTTATTTTTTTTGTTGGTGTCATGATATTCCAGTTTTAGATTGTTTGAAGTAATCAGTTCCTGATTATCAGTAACTAAAATACACTCGATACCATTTAAGCGATTAATTAATTCGAGACCTTTGTCTTTTCCCAGAATAAAAACCGAAGTTGCCAAGGCATCGGCTAGTTCTGCATTGGGGCAAATAACCGTTACGCTGCTTAATCCTTTTACAGGATAACCCGTGCGGGGATCAATAATATGACTGTATTTTACACCATTAAATTCTACAAATTTTTCATAGTTTCCGGATGTAACAACGGCTGTTTCTCCAATGCTTAACCAGGAATAGATCTGATCTTTATTTTTCGGATTTGATATGCCAATCTTCCAGTCTTTTCCGCCTTCGTCTTTCCCCCAGCTTATTAAATCTCCGGATGCATTTACCAGTGCTCCGTCTAGATTCATTTTGGCCATTAAATCGAGTGCCTTATTGGCAGCATACCCTTTCCCTATTGCTCCAAAGCCTATTTTCATTCCGGTCTCTTTTAAAAATACGCTGTGCTTTTCTTCATTAAGAATAATGTTTTTGTAGTTTATTTTTGATACTGAAGCTGCAATGCTTATTGAATCGGGCATACTTTTCATACTCCCATCAAATTTCCAAATTTTGTCCATCGAGGCGTAGCTAATGTCAAAAGCTCCGTGAGTAAGATTAGAGATCTTAATTGATCGTCGAATCAGGTTAAAAAGCTCCTGATCAACTACGACAGGTTCGATTCCAGCATTGGCAATTATTTTACTTGTTTGTGAATTCGGATCCCATGATGAGATTAAACGTTCAATTCGTTTAATTTCCTCAATCCCAGTATTTATTGCAAGTCTGGCTTGGTTTTCATCGCATGTTACAGCCGTAATCTCAAAACGAGATCCCATCAGTAACAATACTTCGGTATGCGATTTATTATTTTGAGCAGAAACTGAAAATAAGAATCCTGTTATTAGAATAAGTAAAATACCCAATTGCCTCATTACCTATTCTTTAATTATCGAATTAATGTGTTCAATATAGGCTTCGGGAGATACTTTTTTGTAGCCTGTTTTTCCCAATACTTTCGCATCTGGATCTAAAAGCAGGATGGTAGGGAATTGGCCATTTGAATTGTATTTTGCAGCTAATGCCTCATTTTTCACTGTTTGTTCCTTTGATAACTGATTCTTTTTTAATCTAGGGAAATCAACATCAAGAATTACCAATTTATCAGCTGCAAATTTCTTGAATTTCTCTGTGTTAAGAATTGTTTTCTTAAGCAGAATGCATGATCTGCACCAGTCTGATCCTGAAAAGTTAACGAATACGGTTTTGTTTTCAGTTTTTGCTTTTTGTAAGGCTTCGTCTAAATTACTTTGTGCTATTGTGTTTAAAGAACTAAATAGCAACGCGCAAAAAAGAATGAGCGATAGGCGTGCAATTTTTTTCATAAATAGAAATTATTTTCCGTGTGTAATTGTTAATTGAATGTAATAATTATTGCTTAATGAGACAAATCTAAAGAAAATATGTCTTGCGCGACACAAATAATTGTTAAAAGATGCAAAAAGATAGATAATTATATTAGATCATTAATGATTGCAATGATCTTCGGAGATTTCTCCCGATAAATCGGGATCTAGGAGTAATTTGCGCCAGTTTTGCTGGTCCCGAGTATCGGGAACGTGGCAATCAGTTTCATGTTGGTCGTAAATTCTTCTTATTATTAATTGACTTCAGTCTATTATCCTCTTTTATTCCACACTTGATGAGCACTTTGAAGTGTCGACTTTTAGCTCTGCTGGTTACAAGTCTGCGATAGATATTGGGACGGGATTCGTTCTTTTGACTGTTCGACCTTTGACTTTTTTAGACCTTTCAAGATCTTTTCTCCTCCTTATAAAGTAACTCCGTTGTTGTGCAGAATACTCTTTACCTCGTTACCAACTACCAACTTTAGTAGAGAAACCAACTTATCAATCTTTTCATTGTTAATATCCAAAAGACCAAGAAGAATATATGCTGAATTACGATCCAATGGCGCATCCTTTATCAATTCGATTAAAATTTTTGCTCCTGAGCTGAATTCTTTATTGGATATCACAGATAGGTTCACAAAAAATTGACTTGCAGTTCTGATTACCTCTCCATCTTCTTCAACCTGAATAAAAGGAAATAAACCCATGATTGCTTTGGGTCTGTTTTTTCGGATTGAAGCACTTAAGGCAGTTAACATCTTGATCCTCTCTACACTGCTGGTTGTTGATTGAAGATGATCGTACATTTGAAATAGAATTGGAATCATCTTTTTGCTTTGAGTTTCACCATATAGAAAACAAGTTCTAAATGTCATCATTTGAAATTCATTTTTGTTCAATTCACTCCATTTTTCAGGTTGAACAGCCAATTTATCCAGGTAGGAGTAGTCTTTTTTATTTTCTGCCATTTGCTATTTCTAATATTCTGCAAAGATAGAAAATGAATTTTATCTCCAAAGATCAATCGACAAAGCCTTTTCAATTTAATTAAGAAATTTTATGAATGAGGGATTTTGTTTTGCATTTGTATCTTTTTTGTTAATTTTGCTAGCCCTTGCCCAGGTGGCGGAATTGGTAGACGCGTCAGCTTGAGGGGCTGGTGGCCGCATGGTCGTGAAAGTTCGAGTCTTTTCCTGGGCACATATGAAAAAAACAGAGGGGTAACCCTCTGTTTTTAAGACGTTCCCCAACGTGAAGGTGTTAGGTCCAATCAAAAGTTCAATCACTTTTTTTGAAACCTATGCAATGAAAAACACATATTCAGAACCTAAATTATTTTCAACTGATCGGAACATTAAAAAAGTCATGTTTCGTTGTATTCCGATTTACTGATCCAAATACTGGGGATTGTAAACAATTTCAATTTCGTGGTGATATCAACCATCATAAATCAAAACATGCTCGTATAGTAGATGGAACTTCTCTTTGCAGTGCATTGCTCGTAATGCTAAAAGAGGGGTGGAATCCGTTTACCGATGAAATGGAAAAGGAATATGATCGCAAAACCCTACATGATCTCTTGGACGACATGCTTTTGATTAAAAAAAGCAAATTGAAAGTTAAATCTTATCGCACTTATTCGGATGCAAAAAATATTCTTCAAAGGTGGATGATAAAAAAGAGGATAAAAGCTTTCTGCCTTAAGTTTTTACGCCTAAAATAGCGAGGCAACTTGCTGATTATTTATTGACGTAAAGAAAGTATCAGGGAAAGACTTTTAATTCGATGATTGAATTTTTAAAGATCTATTTTAATATGCTTATTGCTCGTGAGCTTGTGGAAAAGAATCCCTTTGCTAAAATTGAAAAAATTGCTCAAGATATTGGGAAAAATCATGTGTTTACAGGTCTCGAAAAAAAGAAATTGATTGAGTTATTGAAAGAAAATGTGAAGAAATGGCTCGTATGGATAATTTTCTGATTGCAGAAGGTATAATGAAAGTAAAACAAAAGGAGAAATTCCTTTACGTTATGGGGTCTTAGAAAGAGGTTTTTTTAGGATCTTTTTAAGATGAACTGGGGTTTGTTTCCCATTTGTAATAATATATATCATTTTTAACGTTTATCTAATAAAAGTATGAAATACTATTCCTTATTTTGTTTTGAATTACAGAGGTTAGACAAAAACGAAAGCATGGCTTGCAGAATGTTAAATTATTACAGTAAGTTGTTGTTCTCATTTGGAGTATATGCTCTTATTTCCGTCAAATCAATTTGATAAGGAAAATAGATTACTTAATACTGATCTATCCACCTTAAAGGTTGAATAGTCCACTATTTTATTAAGGATTGATTGTAATTTGTCGGCCTAATAAAATGTGCATAATCGTATAGCTTTTAAACTTATGACTCGAAAAACACATTTCAAGGGATTAGTTAAGAAGTTCATTATCAATTTTTAAAAAGTAATTTAATTATGAGAAAAAAAACAATTTACACAGTTATACTGTTTTTACTAATCGGTTCTACTTCGTTTGCGCAAAACATATTAAGGATTCATACAGATCAAGCTAAAACGAAAATTAACAAAGAAATTTACGGACATTTTGCTGAACACCTTGGGCGTTGTATTTATGGTGGGATTTATGTAGGTGAAGATTCTCAAATTCCGAATGTAAAAGGATTTCGGGAAGATGTAGTTGGTGCGCTTCTGGATATGAAGATTCCTTTACTGCGTTGGCCTGGTGGTTGTTTTGCTGATACATATCATTGGAAAGACGGTATCGGACCCAGGCAGCAAAGACCTTCTATGGTGAATATTCATTGGGGAGGGATTACTGAGGATAATAGTTTTGGAACTCACGAATTTCTTGATTTTTGTAAATTGATTAAAGCAGTACCATACATTAATTTGAATGTTGGATCGGGAACGGTACAGGAGGCATCGGAGTGGGTTGAATATGTTACTTCGAAAAACATTAGTCCGATGACCGATTTACGGAAGAAAAACGGACAGGAAGAGCCTTGGGATGTTAAGTACTGGGGAATAGGCAACGAAAATTGGGGCTGTGGTGGTAATATGACTCCGGAATACTATGCTGATTTATACAATCGATTTGCTTCGTACTGTGGTGGTGATTTGTATCGTATTGCCGGCGGACCTAATGTTGATGATTACAATTGGATGGATGTATTGATGAAGAAAACAACCCGCCACCGCCATTTGGTTCAAGGTGTTTCGCTTCATAGTTATACATTTACAACAAGCTGGGAGGATAAAGGATCAGCTACTGATTTTGACGAAAGTGGTTGGTTTGCTGATTTGAAAAACACTTTGAAGATGGAAACTCTGATTCAGGAACATTCAAAAATCATGGACAAATACGATCCTGAGAAAAAAATTGGATTGATTGTAGATGAGTGGGGAAACTGGTTTAATGTTGAACCTGGTACAAATCCAGGATTCCTTTATCAGCAAAACACGCTTCGTGATGCATTGGTTGCTGGGATTAACCTGAATCTTTTTAATAATCATGCCGATCGTGTTGCGATGGCTAATATTGCGCAGACTGTTAATGTGCTGCAATCGGTTATTTTAACCAAAGAGGATGAAATGGTATTAACACCTACTTATTATGTGTTTAAAATGTACAGTGTACATCAGGATGCTACTTTGATTCCTACAGATTTGAAATGTGAAAATTATGAGTTTAACGGGAAGTCAATTCCTGCAGTAAATGCTTCGGCTTCGATTAAAGATGGTGTTGTATCTGTTACTTTTTGTAATTTAAATCCAAACAAGAAGGAAAGTATCGATCTGACACTGGCCGGACAAGAGTTTAAAAGTGCAGAAGGACAGGTTATTACCAGCAAAAATATGAATGATTGTAATGATTTTGGCAAAGATGAAACAGTGAAGATTAATTCGTTCGAGGTAAAAAAACCAAAAAATGGAAAACTTAGCATTGATTTGCCTGCTAAATCAGTTGTTTTGATACAATTAAAATAGAATTAGTTCAATATACCAAAAGGGTGCTGTCACAATTGTGACAGCACCCTT
>JBFFMG010000006.1:0-24945 GCA_041554215.1 Labilibaculum sp. | reverse complement strand
TTTCGGGAAGTTGTTTGGCTTCAATCCCAAAACGCTTCATCTGATTGAAATCGAATTGAAAACTATTGTATCCTTCAGTAACAATTGGAATGGTATTAACATCAATACCAGCAGTAATTTTAACTGCTAATTCGGCTGCTAATTTTCCCTGCTTAAAACCACTGGTTAGCATTCCTCCAACAATTCCTTCATTAAAATAAAATTCCCACGAACTATAAATTGGCAATTTGGTAGCCTCTCTAATAATTTCAATATTTTCCTGATACGAAATGTAGTCTCCATTCTGATCTTTGCTGAAGTTGATGAGTAAAATGACATTGGAATCATCTAGATTTTTAACCTTTTCTACCAATTTGTTAATGGATAGATTTTCTAAAAATACAAGCTTAACATCTGTTTTTAGTTTGGGCCAGAAGGAAATGATATGATTTCGGTTGATAACTGCCGAAGTAGTTATGTTATCGTTGATAACCACCAGGTTTTTGGCTTTTGGGTGTAGTTTTAAAGCCTGCTCGATGGTTTGTTTAAAATCGATGTATTCCGTAACACCAGTAATGTTTGTCATTCCCTCAATCAAGCTATCCTCAAACTGATCAATAAAACAAAATACAATGGGAATATCTTTAAAAAATTCTTGCTGATAGTCGCGGGTAAAATAAAGGGCGTTATTGTCTGAGGCAATTACAACAGAGTAGGGAACATCTTTGTGTTTTAAGCGGTATAATTTTACAAACTCATCCAGGTATTCTTCATCGTACCTGCGTTTGGTATCCATGTACTCAAACTGAATTTCAAGATTATCATGTTCGTTAAGTACCGATAAAATTCCCTTTGTAATGTTATCGGTCCAGTTTAGTCCTTGATGATAGGAATGAAGAATCAGCACTTTTTGTCGTCGGGCCGAAACATCGATAGAAATGGCCAGAATAAGAAAAAGTACTAGGAAAACAGGTTTGTATATTTTGAGTTTAATTTTCATGTGGACTAAAATACAGTCTGCAAGTTACTCAATTTCAATAATCTTATTTTTAACCGCATACATAACCAGCGAAGTTGAGTTTTTACAGGCAGTTTTGCTCAGTAAATTTGAACGGTGACGATCAACTGTTCTTTGGCTGATAAACAATTCCTCGGCAATTTCAGCATTACTGTATCCATCACAAATCAGTTTTAGAACTTCCAATTCTCTTTGCGATAACTTTACAGTTTCGGTTCTTAATTTATGCATTCTTTTCTGATCGAGAATATCTACCAGTAGTTCTTGCGAAAAATAGCTTTTTCCCGCCATCACAGCTTCCAAGGCAGATATTAATTCATCGGCATCGGAGTTTTTTAGCAGAAAACCTTTAACGCCAGCATCCAACATCTGATCGTAATATTCTTCTTCTCCATGCATGGATAAAACAATCACTTTTAAGTCTGGAAATTTCTCAAGAGCTAAACGAGTGGCTTCAATTCCATTCATTTCGGGCATGTTAATATCCATCAATACAATGTCCATCTGAATATTTTCAGCCATTTCCAGAAATTCTTTTCCATTCGAAGCTTCTCCAACTATTTCAATTTTTGGAACATTATTCAATAGAAAGCGCAATCCACTTCTGAACATTTTGTGGTCATCCACAATCATTACTCTGTATTCGTTCATGCTCTTTTTTTTACAGATTAATTTCAACTACTGCCATCATGCCACCACGTTTTGGGTGACTTTTTATTTTGTGGGAACCGTTTAACGATTTAATTCTACTAAATACATTATACAATCCCATTCCTGTTGTTGTTCCTGCATTAATTTCTTTGGCATCAAAACCAATTCCGTCATCAATATAAATAAGAGAAACTAAATTTTCTTCTTTTGAGAGATTTATTTCAATATTTGTAGCCTGTGCGTGCTTAATTGTATTGTTAATTAATTCACTTACCACCCTAAATATAACTACTTCAACTTGATGATTGATTCGCTCCTTCATATTTTCGGCAAAGAAGCTAATGCTGATGGTTTGCGACATATTAATTTTATTGGTGAAGGAACGAATGGCTTTCTCCAAACCAAAATCATTTAAAATGTGCGGACTCAGGTTATTCGAAATTTCTTTAATGCTTACCAAGGCTTCATTTACTGCATCAACCGAAGCTTTTATAATATTTCCTTTCTCTTCTTCCGACTCAAACTTATCTAATGACGACAAGTACAGGTTGATGCTGGAAAGTAAAGGACCAATGGAGTCGTGCAGATCGGTTGCAAATCGTTTGCGTTCGCTCTCTTCAGTATTAATTACCGCATTCAGAATTTTGCGTTCGGTTTCCTGTCTCAAACTGATATCATTCACCAAAGATAAAATCAATTTGCTATCCTCAAGTTCAATTAAGCTTAAGTGAATTTCGACAGGAAAACTGCTGCCGTTTTTTCTTTTTTGTACCGATTCAAAAGTAAGAGAAGGGTTAGAAACATTTAATTTCCGCCAATAAGTATGTAATTCCGAACTACTGTGTCTGGAATCTATTTCGCTGTAATTCAGGGATAAAATTTCAGGGGTTGAATAGCCCAACCAATTGCATGCAGCAGAATTGGCATCCAAAATATTTCCATCGGTATTGTAAATCAATATCCCATCAGATGCTTGTTCAATTAGCGAACGCCATCTTTTTTCTGAGACTCTTAACTTTCGTTCTTCACTCCGAATTTTTTCTTCGGCTTCTTTTCGCTGTGTGATATTTATTAGAGTGCCAACAATGTTTAACGGTTTTTCATCTGAGTCATAATCAAGTATTTGGCCTTTGGCTTTGAACCACATCCATTCCATGTCTTTTGTAAACATTCGAAATTCTACAATAAACAATGCGCTGTAGCCCAGTTTGTTTTGTCGGTGTTTTTGTTTAATGATAATTAAATCCTCTGGATGAATCAATTTACAGAGAAGATCTTTTGTATTAGAAATGGTTACAGATTCGTAACCCAATTTATCCCAGATGATTTTACTAATGTAGGTTTGGTCATTGGCAAAATTATGCTCCCAAACTCCGTCTGAATTTGCATCAAGCATTCGCAAAAGTCTGTCTCGGCTGCTTTTCAGTTCCAAATTTGCTTCTTCTAAATTTTCAGTTCGAACCTTAACAAGTTCCAAAAGATTGTGCCTGTGATCTTCCAGTTCCTTATTTTGTTTGATGATTTGGTCAGTTTGAAGTTCTAGCTTTTCATTGGCAAACAATACTTCTTTAGTTCTATCAGCTACTCTTCGGTCTAATTCTTCATTTTCCTGAATTAATTTCCTTTCATTCTGCTCCCTTTTCAATTTAGAGTACCTTAAAATGATTGCTATAATTAAGCCGAATATTATTATTACAAATAATGATGTTTGGTATTGAGGAACAATAGGTGGTGGCTGATTACTGATAATACTGCCTTTGGGAAGTTGTTTGGGTAGAATTCCAAAGCGTTTCATTTGTTCAAAATCGAATTTGAAATTATTGTATCCCGAATGAACAATAGGAATTTGATTAATATCATTTCCATTTAGTACTTGAAGTACAATTTTAGCGGCAAGTTCTCCTTCTTTAAAGCCGCTTGTTAGCATTCCGCCAACAATTCCTTCGTTAAAATAGAATTCCCAACTACTATAAATTGGTAATCTGGTTGCCTTCCTGATTATTTCAATATTTTCCTGATAAGAAATAAAATTTCCTTCTTTATCACGACTAAAATTAAGGAGATAAATAATGCTGTTGGGATCCAGATTTTTAACCTGATCAACTAATTCATCAATGAGTAAATTCTCTATAAAAACAAGCTCAATATTCGTATTTAGTTTGGGCCAAAAAGATTTAATGTTATTCCGGTTTAATATTGCCGATTGGGTTTGATTGTCGTTAATTACTACCAGTTTTTTTGCATTGGGGTGCAGGCCTAGTGCCACTTCAATGGTTTTTCTAGAGTCTATTTCCTCGGTTACACCCGAAATATCATCAATACCTTCTATTAACTTATTGGAGAATTGGTTTATAGAACAGAAAATTATTGGAGTGCCTTTAAAGAATTCGGAATAATAATCTCTTACAAAATCCAAGGCATTGTTATCGGAAACAATAATGGCATCAAATTTATTTTTTAGATGTTTAAGACCGTATAAATTGGCAAATTCGTTCAGGTATTCTGGATTTGAGTTGCGCTTTGTATCCATGTACTCAAACATCAGTTCAACATTATCCTCACCTTCTAAAGCAGATTGAATACCCGCACTCACATTATCTGTCCAATTCAACCCCTGATGGTAGGAATGCAGAATAAGGACTCTTTGTTTTCTGGCTGAAGCCTGAAATCCAAATAGGAAAATGAAAAAAAGCAGGATGCTGTTTTTCCAAAGAATACGATTCATCTTTTTCATACTTAATTTATACTTTGCCATCGTAAAATAGGTTCATCGGATCAATTCCTATGGATGGGTAAGATACAAAGCCTAAATATGATTTGCTATGCTGTAAAATACCCAATTTTAAAGACTTTTTAATTTCTTACCAGCCTTTTTCTGTGGATATTTCTTAGATGGAATCAGATTTTAATTTTGTAGACCGCAAGCGGGACAAACTCCATTCATTTCCACAAGTACGACAAGACACTACTTCTTTCATGCTCGTTTTCTTTTAAGTTACAGTATATTCCATTTCTATGGTACTAAAATAGTGTTGCAAATAAAAAAAGGTCATAATGCCTATTTGCCTTATGACCTTTTATATTTTTTAAGCTGATGCAATTAATTTTCAGCTAACTTTCTGAGTTAGAACGGCATCTCCATTAAGAATTCTTTTTGCCAAACTTTGGATTGTTCTTACTTTAACAAGAGCTGCGTAATTATCTCTTAGTTCAGCAAAGTCGTCATGCAAAGGACACTTGTTTTCATGATCGCAACTTTTAAAGCCAAAACTACATCTTGTAAACGATTTTTCGCCATCAATAGCAACAATAATTTGATGCAATTGTAGCTCCTCACTATCCTGATCGAAGAAAAATCCGCCATTTCTTCCTTTAAAACTTTTGATTAGATCAAAACGCGTTAATATCTGCAATATTTTTGCAGTAAAGTGTTCGGGCGATTCAATATTTTTAGCTATTTCTTTAAAACCAGGACGTTTTTCTTCCCAGTTTTGCAATTGGATGTAAACCAATGCACGAATAGCATATTCCGCAGTTTTTGAGAGCATATTTGTTTCTTGAACGGCTAAATTAATTATTTTTCCTGATATCTCGTTCTAATTGAATTGCCTTGGGAAATAGAATGTTATTTTCCAAATGAACATGTCTGTGTAAATCTTTTTCAAAAGCCTGTAAGTTTTGGTAAGCAGCCCTAAAAGTATTACAAGCTCCTTGCGGAGGTTGATAGGCAAGTGTTAATCTCGAAATTTCTTCGAATCGAGCCCCTTCATTCTCATGTTCCTGTATCAATGAGGAAATAATTGCTTCTGTAGCACTAGAAATAGATGAGAAATCAAATTGTGCATCCGATTTTATTAGCTCTAATTTTTCAATGAATGGAAATAGTTCCGTTTCCTCTTTTTCCATGTGCTCGGTTAATTGCTTTACCGATTCTTTATAATGGAAATTTATCAATTTTATTTCAGGGTGTTTGTTACCATGAACTTGTTCTATTTTATTAAGAAATTTAGAAATCATTGGTATTTGTTCCCGAACATAAGCATGGTGATTCGCTTTAATGAATTGAATTAACTCTCCAAGAGGCATTTTATCGAAATCGGGTACATCCGCAGGAGTTTTAATAGCTGCTTCCAGCTTTTCGATAATTTCATTTGCATTAAGAGATCGCTTCTCACATGCTTCACGTAAACTCTGTTTACCACCACAGCAAAAATCGATTTGGTAATTATCGAATATTTTAACGGTCTGAAAATGGCTCCTCACAATATCTCCAACATGTGTTTCCTGACTAATCATGGTATAATTTGTTGTTAGTAAATAATTTTTTTTAAAAGAAGATAAAAAGGTCTTCTGATCGTCAAAAGTAGAATTTTATTTTTACATTTGCAACAAAATAATAAAAGAGTTGAATATCCATTAAATTGAAAAGTGTATGAAAACCAAGAGATTATGGTACGGATTTACAGCGGTGATGGTTTTGTCATTTGCAGTTCTTCTTTATTTCGGACGTGAGATTTATCGCGAAAAGCCTCCAATTCCCGAACAGATTGTAACTACTTCGGGAGAAGTGATTGTAACTAGTCAGGATATTAAGGATGGTCAAAATATTTGGCAATCAATAGGAGGACAGGAAGTTGGTTCTATTTGGGGACACGGTGCCTACCAAGCTCCGGATTGGACAGCCGACTGGTTGCATCGTGAAGCAATGTTTTTGTTAGACTATTGGGGAAATGCTGATTTTGGCAGTAACTACGAAGGTTTAAATAATGAACAGAAAGCTGCCCTTGAGGCTCGTGTGCAAAAAGAAATGCGTACCAATACGTATGATGTTACATCAAGGAATTTGGTAATTTCAGATTTAAGAGCAAAAGGATTTAAAGCCATTGGTGATCATTTTACAGGAGTATTTATGGATGGGGAAGCGCAAGCAGATTTGCGAGAAGCATATGCTATTCCTGCAAATACCGTTAAAGATCTGGCGCGAATGGAAAAGATGAATGCTTTTTTCTTTTGGGCAACATGGGCTACGGTTACCGAGCGTCCCGGACAAGAAATTACCTATACAAATAACTGGCCACCCGAAAAATTGGTTGGCAACAGACCTACTAGTGCATTGCTGCTTTGGACAGGTTTTAGTGTGATTATACTTTTGGCTGGAATTGGCTGGATGGGCTGGTTCTACGCAACAAATAGAGGAAAAGAGGAACAGGTTGATATGCCACTGGAAAATCCAGTAATGGGCACAAAGATGTTTCCATCGATGAAAGCAACTTTAAAATATTTTTGGGTTGTAACTTTACTGATGCTGGTACAAATTACGGCTGGGGTAATTACGGCGCATTATGGAGTTGAAGGCAGTGCTTTCTATGGAATTCCTTTGGATCAATGGTTACCTTATTCAGTTACCAGAACTTGGCATGTACAAATTGGAATTTTTTGGATCGCAACTTCGTGGCTGGCGACAGGTTTATTCTTTGCCCCTGCAATTGCAGGTAAAGATCCCAAATATCAAACTTTGGGAGTAAATGTGCTTTTCATTTCTTTACTAATTATTGTTGTTGGTTCCCTTGCCGGACAGTGGATGGGAATTATGCAAAAATTAGGTCTTACCGAAAACTTTTGGTTCGGGCATCAAGGATATGAATACGTGGATTTGGGTCGTTTATGGCAAATATTTATTTTTGCGGGACTATTTATTTGGCTTGGCTTAATGGCTAGAGCTTTATTGCCAGCTTTGCGGGCACGTACCGAAAACAGAAATCTTCTAATCATGTTTTTGATTGCCTCTTTGGCAATTGCTTCTTTTTACGGAGCTGGATTAATGTGGGGACAACAAACTCACCTGGCGATTGCAGAATACTGGAGATGGTGGGTTGTTCACCTTTGGGTAGAAGGATTTTTTGAGGTATTTGCGACCGTAATTATTGCATTCTTATTTGTTCGAATGAAGTTGATTGGTGCTAAAATTGCAACCACAACGGTTTTATTCACGACCATCATATTTTTAAGTGGAGGTATTTTAGGAACCTTCCATCACTTATATTTTTCGGGAACACCGGTTGCTGTTTTGGCATTAGGAGCAAGTTTTAGTGCTCTTGAAGTAGTGCCTCTTGTTTTTATGGGTTTTGAGGCTTACCATAACATAACGCTTACTCGTTCAGGGAATTGGATAGATGCTTACAAATGGCCTATTTATTGTTTTGTAGCAGTCGCTTTTTGGAATTTCTTGGGAGCTGGAATTTTTGGATTTTTAATTAATCCTCCAGTTGCATTGTACTACATGCAAGGCTTAAACACAACAGCGGTTCACGGTCACACAGCTCTATTTGGAGTTTACGGATTCCTAGGAATTGGTTTGATGTTGTTCGTGCTACGTGATATGGATTTGACTGTGAAATGGAAAGAGGGGCCAATTAAATTTGCTTTTTGGGCGATTAATATTGGTTTGCTGTTAATGGTGTTAATTAGTGTGTTACCAATAGGATTGGCACAAACATGGGCGAGTGTAAAAGTTGGTTTGTGGTATGCACGTTCGGCAGAATTTATGCAGCAAGATTATATGTCAACACTAAAATGGATGCGGGTTTTTGGTGATACCTTATTTGCAGCAGGTATGTTTGCCTTGGCTTACCATATTTTTGGATTGAAATTTGGTTGGACAATAGAAAAAAAGAAATAAATTTAAAATAGTTTACTAACAAGGATTAATACACCTTAAATCGCCTCTTTTGGGGCGATTTTTTTCTTTTGTACTATTGTTAAATTAACATCAGATCCAGTTAAAAAACTTAAGGCTGTCATGTTCTGACTATAAACAAGCCGCTCATGTTAGGGTATAACATGATTCTAAAACTAATAGAAATATTTTATCATATGAATTTTATAAAGAAGAGGCTGAATCACAATCGATTCAGCCTCAAATGTGAAGCTGTAAATAATCTATTTACTAACTACTCTATACTAAGTTCTACTTTGTTTTTACAATCCCAAAACTGCAACTCCTTGTTTGTAAACGATATCCTTAGGAATGCCAGCACTGTTTACACGATCCAAATCTTTTTGTAAGTCTTCACGAATAAAACCTCTGTCGGCAATCATTTGCTGTGCTGCTTCGTAGTTGCCATCACCTTGAATAATTAGGATTTGTTTTCCTAGTTCGTTCATGGCAGCTTTCATTTTTTCGAAATCAACTTTGTAAGTTCCGGTTTCAGCATTTCGGGTAAAAGCACCTTGCTCTTCAAAGAAATAGAAACGAATCATGTTTGCTTTTCCGTGAGCACTTGCTGCTCCAAAACGAACCGAACGAAAGATTCCAGCCATAAAAGTTACATAGTTGTCCATCAACTTATCAGAATCCATGTCGCCCCACTCAGCCATTTGTGTAATCATATACAAACCAAGAATATCCGCTTTTCCTTCTTCAATAGAGGTGTAAGTATCTTTCAATACTTTACGAACACTTTCCTGATCTTTTAATGTGTATTTAATTCCCAAACCATGAGCAACTTCATGAAACATTACATTCTCAAAGAAAGCATCAAAAGTTACATTCTTACGTTGGCTCTCATCCATCAACAAATCCGAAATAGGAACTAAAATCTGATCGAATTTGGCCTTCATTACATTTTTTAATTGCAATTTTCTTGATCCTTTTTGTTCGTGAACACGAGGATCGTTTGGAAGGTTAATCGCTATATTCTTACTGCCCGCATTACAGTCACCGGCAGAATAAATTTCGTCGTAAACATTCATATCCGCGTTAGCGTTCGCTTTTTCGGCTTTATACTCAGCAGGAACCGGTAAACCTTCCTGAAGACGAGGTAGTAAAGAAGCAAATTTTGACAATTTTTCACTCCAAACTTTATCCTTCACCAAAATCTGACCAGAATGTGATGCTTTGTATCCATAAAGAGCATCTTCGTAAGTCTCGATAGGACCAACAACAAAATCGATCGTGTTGGTTTTCATGTCCATCCAAGCTAAATCAGAAGCTAAGTAATCATCGGTAAGAAGAGCATTTGCACGCAATTCCAAATAATTTTTTAAACCAGCATCGTCAGCTAATTCAGAAGCTTTTAGTAATAATTCGGAAGCTTTTTTAATTTGTTCCTGGTAAGCTACGTGGTAAGGAACTACTTTAAGTTCACCATTCTCGTCGCGTTGAATTTTTGTATACCAATCGGTTTTCATTTCGTCCTCAATGGCATCAAACTCTTCTGGAGTCATATCAGCAGGATAAAAATTAGCTCCTTTAGGTTTTGCCTCAAATCCGGTAATAAAAGTTTGGTTATTGGCTAATCGATCCCATGGGCCATAGTTTATTTGAGAATAAGCAATTGCTGCTGGATCGGTAAGCTTCCCTAAAAAATCAGCTTTATTGCCAATTGCATCCATCCAGAATAACTCTTCCATGATATCAGCTACTTCCATTAGAATAGGAAGCATTTGTTTTTCATTTTCGCTTAATACACTTATGTCCGTTGTTAATTCAACTTCGGCATATTGATCTACTAATTTTTGTGTTGGTGAAACCTCTGTTTGTTTGGCTGGTTTTTCATTACATGCTGCAAAGCCTAAACTCATGGCCATCAGCAAGGTAATCGATGCGATTTTTTTCATTCGAGTTTGAAATTTAGTTAGTAAATGTTGTTTGTTTCAAATTACTACAATAGATAAAATTGTGGAATTATTTTTTACATTGCATGGTCTATTGTCAGTATTCAAAAATACAGCAAAGAATTGTTTTATCAAGATTTACGAGGTAAGAATAACTTAAAACAACTAACTATTTTAAAATGAAGAACAGATTTTTAATTGCAATCATCCTTGTTTTTGCAATATTTCAAACCTCTTTGGCCAAAAAGAAGGAAGAAGTAAAGAAAAGCTATCAATTTACTATTGAAAAACAATTAAAGGCAACTCCGGTGAAAAATCAGTATCGTTCCGGAACTTGCTGGTCTTACGCAACAATTTCATTTCTAGAATCGGAAATTATTCGTTTGGGGAAAGAGGAAATGGATCTTTCCGAGATGTTTATTGTGAACCGGAATTATCATTTACGTGCGAAAGATTATGTCCGTTTTCACGGGATGAAAAGTTTTTCGGCCGGCGCTGAGGGCTGGGATGCTCTAAATGTAGTTAAGAATTTTGGTTTAATTCCGCAGTCGGCTTACTCTGGAAATACCTTCGATGAAACAATGCCTGTGCATGGCGAAATGGATGAGGTTTTAAATGCCTATGTTGATGCTGTGGTAAAAAATAAAAATAAGAAGATTTCTCCGGTTTGGATGAAAGGATTTGATGGGATTTTAGATGCCTATTTAGGTGAGATTCCTGAGACTTTCATTGTTGAAGGAACTGAATTTACGCCTAAATCGTTTCGCGACGAGATGGGCTTGAATATGGACGATTACCTTACAATAACCTCCTATTCTCATCATCCGTTTTACGAAAGTTTTATTTTCGAAGGTCCGGATAATTGGTCCTTAGGAGAGGTGTACAATTTGCCAATGGATGAAATGATGCAATGTGTTGATAACGCCATTGAAAATGGATACAGTCTTGCCTGGGGAAGTGATGTAAGTGAAGATGGTTTTGCATATCGTAAAGGAGTGGCTGTAGTTCCTGAAACCGAAGAAAAAAGCATGGACAATGCCGAAATTTCGAAATGGGAGAAAATGAGCAAGGATCAAAAGGCATCATTCGGAACAGAATATCCCGTAAAGGAAAAGGAGATTACTCAAGCGTTGCGTCAGACGGCTTTCGACAACTACGAATCAACCGAGGATCATTTGATGCACATGGTGGGAACTGCAAAAGATCAAAACGGCAGCAAATACTACCTGATAAAAAACTCTTGGGGAACAGATAATAATTCTCACGGAGGATATTTTTATGCATCCAAAGCATTTGTACAGTACAAAACAGTAGGATTGTTGCTTCATAAAGATGCTATTCCGTTTGAAATTGCTAAAAAATTAGGACTATAAGCACTATAGAATTCCAAGATGTAAATAGAAATTCGTTCCAAATGGGACGCATTTTTTTAAACTAAAACACCTCCTCCCGCGTGGGAAGGAGGTGAAAAAAAGCAATGGAGACGAATCTCCATCACAAATATTATCAAAGCTTACTGAATTTTAGCTTTATCTGTAACTACATAGTATCTCGGATCATCAATATCTCTCAAAATAACGGTTCTAAAATGATCATCGGCACGTTGCAGTAAAGTAATGCAGTCATCACTTAAGTGTTTTAATTTAATGGTTTTTCCTGCATTTTCATACTTTTGAACCAAATTGCTAATTGCTTCTATTCCAGAATGATCGGCTACGCGCGATTCGATAAAATCGATTTCAACAGATTCAGGATCATTTTCGATATCAAATTTGTTATTGAAGGTTGTAATGGATCCAAAAAACAGCGGTCCCCAGATTTCGTATATTTTCGTTCCATCTTCACGAAACGATTTTCTTGCACGAATTTTTCTGGCATTGTCCCAAGAAAAGGCAAGAGCACTTACAATTACACCAACCAACACTGCAATAGCTAAATCGAACAGAACGGTTAAACCGGATACAAGAACTAATACGAAAGCATCGGCTTTTGGTATTTTTAATAACACATTAAAAGTAGACCAGGCAAAGGTTCCAATTACTACCATAAACATTACACCTACTAGGGCTGCGATTGGTACCATCTCGATATAAGGAGATGCAAAAAGTATAAATACCAGTAATGTTGATGCGGCAATTATACCCGATAATCTTCCTCGTCCACCTGATTTTACATTGATCAACGATTGACCGATCATAGCACATCCACCCATACCACCGAAAAATCCGGTTACGATATTAGCAGCACCCTGAGCCATACATTCTCGATTTCCATTTCCACGACTATTGGTAATTTCATCCAGTAAATTCAAAGTCATTAAAGACTCAATTAATCCAATTGCTGCAAGAATTGCTGCATAAGGCAGTATAAATGTAATCGTGGTCCAGTTTAAAGGTACCATTGCAAACAACTGAGTTTGGAAAGTTGGTAAGCCACCTTTTAGACCAGTACCTCCACCATCTCTAATAAATGAACCAACAGTATTTACATCTAAGTTGCCAAATATAGCAATAGCCGAAACCACCACAATTGCTGCAAGAGCAGCAGGAATTTTGGTTGTTAGCTTTGGAAGAAAATACATGATTCCCATGGTTAAGATTACCAAACCAATCATTGTGTATAGCTCTAGGCCTTGTAACCAGGTTGGTTCTCCTCCCGAAATATCTTTAAACATGCCCAATTGCGATAAGAAAATCACAATGGCTAAACCGTTTACAAAACCCATCATAACAGGGTGGGGAATGAGTCTAACAAATTTACCAAACTTGAAAACCCCTGCCAAAAATTGAATAACACCTGCTAGTACAATTGTAGCAAACAAGTAGTTTAATCCCATATCTTGAATAGGGTTAGCCATGGCCATTCCCATATCGTTTCCTTCTTTTACAAGACTTACTAAAACAACGGCCATAGCTCCCGTAGCACCCGAAATCATTCCTGGACGACCACCAAATACTGAAGTTATTAAACCAACCATAAAGGCTGCGTAGAGTCCAACTAAAGGGTCAACTCCAGCTACAAAGGCAAAGGCTACCGCTTCAGGCACCAATGCAAGAGCTACCGTTAATCCTGATAAAATATCATCTTTTGAATTTGCTGCTTTCTTTCTAAAAAAATCTACCATATTTAAACATCAAAATTTTGATTAAGTCGGCAAAACTAGGCTTTTAATTTTTAGCAATGCTTATTATTTGTTCAGGAATTGTTTTTTATTTGACCGGAAACGATTTATATGTTGTGTAACATGTTTTGTAGTGCTGGTTTACAGGATGTTTAAGAATTTTATTTAAGGAATGGATATTTTTAAATAGTGCTTATTTGTGAAAATATTTTTTTTCGTTCTCTTAAATTGCTTAAATTGAGATTAGTAATGGAACAAGAGCTGATCCTGTTTTGAAACTCTTATTTACCCTGATTCGTTTCTGGGAATGTGAAAAAGATTGATAGAGATTATTAATCAGTGAGTGATGAAAAGAGTAATAAAGAACTATAAAACTATTGGAATGGAGTTGATTCAACGTCTAATTAAAACCTTTCCCGATGGAATTTATGAAGATGATTTGATAAGTATTACCAAACCCAATGGCGTTAAAATAAATGTTGTTGAGTTACGAACCGAAGATGCCATTTATTTGATTAAAATGAATCAGGAATTACAAGCTAGAATTGATTCTTTTACTGGTGATTTTGAAGGATTAGATCCTTATTCAGATGGATACAGAGAGAGTCCTTAATTTTTGGTTTTAGCTAAAATTTCAACTATAGTTTCGATAATTCCTAATTTGTCGTATCCACACTCGCGATACAATTCCTGCTGGGTACCTTGCTCAACCCATTTATCGGGAACACCCAGGCGTTTTATTGTAGCGCTGTAGTCATTATCATTTACGAATTCGATCACTGCAGAACCCAATCCTCCAATAATACACCCATCTTCAACAGTAATAATCTGATGGTGTTTGGCAAGTACTTCATGAAGTAAATCTGTATCTATGGGTTTCAAATATCTCATGTCGTAATGAGCTACCGAATAGCCGTCTTTTTCTAATTCTTCAATGGCATCCATGGCTTCCACTCCAATTGGGCCAATCGATAGAATGGCAAGATCATTACCGTCTTTCAACTTTTGTCCTTTTCCAACAGGAAGAATTTTGAACGGTTTTTGCCAATCGAGAATGCGACCATTACCGCGAGGGTATCGAATAGAAAATGGGCCCATGTTTTTTTGTTGGGCAGTATACATTAAATTTCTCAACTCAATAGCGTCAAGCGGAGAAGCAATAGTCATATTTGGAATGCATCTGAAAAAAGCAAGATCGTAAACGCCATGATGAGTTGCACCATCGGCACCAACCACACCACCACGATCCAGACAAAAAACAACATTTACATTTTGCAGAGCTACATCGTGAATAACCTGATCGTAAGCGCGTTGCATAAACGAGGAGTAAATGGCACAGAAAGGTAATTTCCCTTTTGCTGCTAATCCACCCGAGAAAGTAACCGCATGTTGTTCGGCAATGCCCACATCAAACGCACGATCGGGCATTTTTTCCATCATGATATTTAATGAACTACCTGTTGGCATTGCGGGTGTAATTCCAATAATTTTGTCATTCATTTCGGCAAGTTCAACTAAAGTATTGCCAAAAACTTCTTGAAATTTAGGCGCTTTCGGACTTGTTGATTCTGTTTGTAAAATCTCACCGGTTTCCTTGTTAAACATTCCTGGTGCATGCCAATAAGTCTGATTTTGTTCAGCTTGTTTAAAGCCTTTTCCCTTTTGCGTAATTACGTGCAAAAGTTTTGGACCAGGAATTTTCTGCAAATCACTAAGTACTTTCACCATGTGATTTACATCATGACCATCAACAGGTCCAAAATATCTGAAGTTAAAAGCTTCAAAAATATTACTTTGTTTCAATAGAATGGTCTTTATGCCATGTTCTATCTTTTGAAAAATCTTTTGAGTGTTCGGATTTACCCGGTTTAATTTGCCCAGAAATCGCCAGACATCACTTTTAACTTTATTGTAAGTTTGAGAAGTAGTAATATCTAATAGGTAATTGTTTAAACCACCTACATTCGGATCGATAGCCATATTGTTATCGTTCAGAATCACCAATAAATCTGCATTGTTATTGGCAGCATTGTTTAATCCTTCAAAGGCCAATCCGGCGGTCATCGAACCATCACCAATTACAGCAACGGTTTTCCGATCTGTTTCATTATTTAAATGCGCTGCAGTAGCCATTCCCAATGCGGCAGAAATGGAAGTAGATGAGTGTCCAACAGTAAAAGCATCATATTCGCTTTCGTTTCTGTTAGGGAAACCACTTATTCCTTTGTATTTTCTATTGGTATGAAATACGTCTTTTCTTCCTGTTAAGATTTTGTGTCCATAAGCCTGATGACCTACATCCCAAATAAGATTATCGTAAGGAGTATTTAGCACATAGTGAAGAGCAACAGTAAGTTCTACTACACCTAAGCTGGCACCAAAATGTCCAGGATTACAGGAAACTTCCTCAATTATTTCTTGGCGCAATTCTTCACAAACCTGAATAAGATCGTCTTCAGACACCTTTTTCAGATCGGATGGAAAATTGATTTTATCTAAAAATTGTTTTTCAGACTTAGCCATGTACGAAATCTCCCTTTTAATCGTTTTACAGAATAAGAATTTGTTGATCATTCTTCCATTTTACAAATTGCAATTGAGCAGATTATTCTGGAAGAAAAATAATGCACGAAGATAGTAATAAAAACGAAAGTATTCTGTCATTCCGTGATGATGAAACCATGTTGGATTCTTATATTTGCTTGAAAAGTGTTAAACTAAAAATAGATATATTTTTGGTAATATTCTGTTTTGTACATTCTTTTTGTAAGTGATGATGGAATAACATACAGAGTGGAGAGCGTTTCAAAATATTGTTTTTGGGGATGCTTGAAAGGTGATACTTTATAATTAGATTTGATAACAAGAAAATAAATCACAAGTTGTATTTTATTAAATTAACCCAAATTATTGTCAAAAACATGATCAAAAAAGCGAGCCCTCTGGTATTTGTTCTAGCATCAGTTTTTTTATGCTTTTCTTGTGTTCCTACAAGACAATTTCAAGAACTTCAGACTAAACAACAAAACTGCCAGGATGAACTGGAGATGGAAAAGGAAAAAAACCTTAAACTAAGTGAATCTAATACTGAATTGAGCGGGAAGTTGGCGGTTTTGGATGAAAAATACAAAAAAATTCTCGCTGATACCTTACAAATTTCAAGAAGACTTCAGTCAGCTCGAGAACGATTAAGCAGAATTGAAAAGAGCAATCAGGATTTATTGAATCAATTGGCTGGAATGCAAGCTGGAAATGCGAAAGAAACAAAAGTATTATTAGGGCAGATTAAAAAAGCCCAAAATGAGTTGCGATTGCGTGAAGATGAGGTGCTTACCTTAGAAAAGGAAATGGATTCTCGCAAGCGGACATTAGATGCTTTGCAAGCGGAATTGAACAAAAGAGATCAGCGTTTGCAGGAGTTGGAATCAGCATTGAATCGGAAAGATGAGGCCGTAAGAGCTTTAAAACAAAAGGTAATGAATGCCCTTACCGGATTTGATGGAAATGGTTTGTCGATTACTACAAAAAATGGAAAGGTTTATGTTTCCATGGATGAGAAACTTCTTTTCAAGTCGGGAAGTTATCAAGTTGATCAAAGAGGAGTGGAGGCCTTGGGACAATTAGCTGGCGTATTAGCTCAAAATAAAGATATTAACGTAATGATAGAAGGGCATACCGACAATGTTCCCTACAACGGCAGTGGTGAGCTTAAAGACAACTGGGATTTAAGTGTGAAAAGAGCAACATCAATTGTCCGAATATTGGTTCTGAATACTGGTATCGATGCAGAAAGATTAACTGTTGCAGGTCGAAGTAAATATGTGCCGATTGGTACGAATGCAACCGCAGATGGACGTAGTAAAAATCGTAGAACAGAGATTATTCTAACGCCAAAATTGGATGAGCTATTCAAGATATTGGAAAGTAACTAAATGGATGTTTCAATTATCTCATATCTCAATTCTGAGATCTCAAATTTCTAAAAAAAATGAAGCTAGAAAAATCCATAATAGGAATGGTACATGTTCAGGCATTACCAGGGACGCCAAACTGCAATTATTCTATAGAAGAAATTTGTGAAATAGCTGTTCGCGAAGCCAGACAATATGAATTGGCTGGTTTGGATGCCATAATGATTGAAAATATGCATGATGTTCCTTATTTGAAAGGAGCCGTTGGGCCGGAAATAACCGCAGTAATGACAGTTGTTGCAAAATCGGTACGCGATGCGGTAAAATTGCCTTTAGGGATACAAATTCTTGCCGGAGCTAATAAAGAAGCTCTAGCGGTGGCTAAAGCGGCAAATTTTCAATTTATTCGTGCCGAAGGATTTGTTTTTGGGCATGTTGCCGATGAGGGATATATTGATGCCTGTGCAGGTGAGTTAATGCGGTATCGAAAAGCAATTGGAGCTGAGAACGTTCTCGTTTTTACAGATATAAAAAAGAAGCATAGCTCTCATGCAATTACCTCGGATGTTGACATTGCCGAAACAGCTCATACTGCAGAGTTCTTTTTAAGCGATGGTGTTATTGTTACAGGTTCATCAACAGGGAAAGCGGTTTACCTGCACGAATTAAAAAGTTTAAAAGATACGATTCACATCCCTGTTTTAATTGGTTCTGGTATTACTACGGAAAATTTGGCGGAGTATTGGGATTATTCTTCTGCTTTTATAGTGGGTTCATATTTTAAAGAACAAGGGTTTTGGAAGAACGCAATTTCTGAACACCGACTGAGGTTATTTATGGAAAAAGTTAAGGATTTACGAAGCAAATAAAAAAAGCTGCCAATCGGCAGCTTTTTCAATAATTATATGGTCATGATATCTTTCTCTTTTTCAACCAGCAAGTCATCAATTTTCTTGCTGTATTTGTCGGTAAGCTTTTGAACAACAGCTTCTGCATCCTTTTCAATATCTTCAGATAAACCTTCTTTTACCAGTTTTTTTAATTCTACATTGGTATCTCTTCGGGCATTTCGAATGCTTATTTTTGCATGTTCGCATTCCGCTTTAGCTTGTTTAGCCAAGTCGTTTCGGCGTTCTTCAGTTAAAGGAGGAATATGAAGTCGGATTATTTCTCCGTTATTATCTGGGTTAAGTCCCAAATTCGAATTCATAATTGCTTTTTCAATATGCACAATCATTGGTTTTTCCCAAGGTTGAATAGCAATTGTTCTAGGATCGGGCACACTTAAATTGGCAACCTGAGCCAGTGGAGTCATGTTTCCGTAGTAATCCACCATTACACCATTTAACATGCTTGGATTTGCTTTTCCAGCACGAATTTTCACTAATTCTTTTTCAAGATGGTCAACAGCAGCTTCCATTTTTTCCTGTGTATCATCAAGATACATTTGAACTTCTTCAGTCATAGGAGAAAGATTTTAATATATTTTTATTGATCAATGTATAATGCCTGCAAAAATAGCAAAAATCTACAATGAAATAAAGATACTTCTTTTTTACGAAATCTAAAATGCGACAGGGTGCAAGAGATTGTAACCGTTAGTTGTGAACTAATGTTCCAATATTTTCACCTTCAATCACTTGCTTTAAATTTCCTTTTGTGTCCATATCAAAAACAATTATTGGTAAATTGTTTTCCTTACACATTGTTGTAGCTGTTAAATCCATAACCCTCAAATCTTTGTGATAAATTTCATCGAAAGTAATGGTTTCAAATTTTGTTGCATTGCTGTCTTTCTCTGGATCAGCCGTATAAATGCCATCAACTCGAGTTCCTTTCAACATTACATCAGCTTCTATCTCAATTCCCCGAAGAGAAGATCCTGTGTCTGTTGTAAAATATGGATTTCCTGTCCCAGCAGAAAATATAGTAACACATCCATTTTCAAGGTAGTCTACAGCTTTTTGTTTGGAGTAGAATTCCCCAATAGGCTCCATTCTAATGGCTGTTAAAACACGTGATTTACATTGAATAGCTTCCAAAGCCGAGTTAAGTGCTAAGCTATTAATAACTGTTGCAAGCATTCCCATCGAATCACCTTTAACACGATCGAAACCTTTAGCAGCGCCGCTTAATCCACGGAAAATATTACCACCGCCAATTACAATTCCAACCTGAACACCAAGTTCAGTTATTTCTTTGATTTGTTCGGCATAGTCACTTAATCGTTGTGAATCAATTCCATATTGTTGATCACCCATTAGGGATTCGCCACTTAATTTTAAAAGTACACGTTTGTATTTAACCATTCTTTCAGATTTTGTACCCAAAGTTGAGAAAATTCTACGAAAAGATAAAAAAAAAGAGTTCCTTTTGGGAACTCCTTTTAATATATAATAATAATTGTATTAAGCATTTAATGAAAAACGCATCATTTTTGTAACAGTTAAATCTTTGTTAGCTTCAGCAAGATACTGTTTTACAGTTTGCTTGTTGTTCTTAACAAAGTCCTGATTCAATAATGTTGACTCTTTAAAGAATTTAACCAATCGGCCTTCGGCGATTTTGTCAAGCATTGCTTCAGGTTTTCCTTCTAAACGAGCTTTTTCTTTAGCGATTTCAAGTTCTTTTGTAATTACATCAGCAGCAACATCATCCTTATCGATACTAACAGGAGCCATAGCTGCAGCTTGCATTGCTACGTCTCTAGCCATTTGGTTATCAATAGTTTGGTTGAAGCCAATCATGGTAGATAATTTGTTACCCGCGTGGATATAGGCAACAGCATATTCTGCTTCCATTTTACCAAAGAAACTCAAATCGATTTTTTCACCGATAACACCAGTTTGCTCTGTAACGTGCTCTTCAACTTTTCTTCCTTCAAGATCTAAAGCTTTCAAAGCTTCAAGGTCTGCAGGCATGTTAGCTAAAGCTAAATCAAGAATTTTGGTCGCAAATTCTACAAAACTATCATTCTTCGCAACGAAGTCAGTTTCACAGTTTAAAGTAATCATTGCACCACTTTTCTTATCTTCAGAAACTTTGGCTAATACAACACCTTCAGTTGCTTCTCTGTCGGCACGTTTGTTAGCAATTGCCATTCCTTTTTTACGAATAATGGTTACTGCTGCGTCAAAATCCCCTTCAGCTTCTGTAAGAGCATTTTTACAATCCATCATTCCTGCGCCAGTTGCTTTACGCAATTTGGCTACATCTGCTGCTTTAATAGACATGATATATCTAATTTTTTGTTAGTTAATTATTCCTTATCATTCTTTTCTTCCTCAGTAGCTGGAGCTTCTGGAGTAGCTTCTGCTACAGGTGCCTCTGGAGCAACTTCAACAACTGGTGCTTCTGCTACTTTAGCTGCTTCCCCTTTTTTAGCCTTTTTAGGCTTAGAGGCAGGTTTGCTATCAGATGAATCAGCAGAATCTTTTTCTACTTTTCTTTCTGATAAACCTTCTTTAATAGCTGCAGTTACAATATCAAGAATGATAGAAACAGAACTAGAAGCATCATCATTACAAGGAATTACAAAGTCAATACCATCTGGACTTGAGTTTGTATCAACCATTGCGAATACTGGTACACCTAAACGGTTTGCTTCTTTAACAGCGATATATTCTTTCATTACATCAACTACAAATAGAGCTGCTGGTAATCTGGTCAGATCAACAATACTACCTAAGTTTTTTTCCAACTTAGCTCTCTGACGAGATACTTGTAGTTTTTCTCTTTTAGACAGGTGGTTAAGAGTTCCGTCAGCTTCCATTTTATCAATGGTAGACATTTTCTTAACAGCCTTTCTGATAGTAGGGAAGTTAGTTAACATACCACCTGGCCAACGCTCAGTTACATATGGCATGTTTACTGCTGCTACTTTTTCAGAAACGATTCCTTTTGCTTGCTTTTTTGTAGCAACAAAAAGGATTTTTCTTCCTGATTTAGCGATTTGTTTGATTGCTGCGGCAGCAACATCCACTTTTACGGCAGTTTTATGCAAGTCAATAATGTGAATTCCATTACGCTCCATAAAAATATAAGGAGCCATTTTTGGATTCCATTTTCTGGTCAAGTGACCAAAATGGCAACCTGCTTCTAATAATTCTTCAAATGTAGTATTTGACATTTTTGTTTTTTTTAATCGTTTACATTCATTTTATGGCAATTGCTAAGTAGTCCGAAAATCGAAGTCTTACCAATTTAGATACTAAACCTGCCACAAAAATTTTAACGCTTGCTAAATTGAAATTTCTTACGTGCTTTAGGTTGACCTGGTTTCTTACGTTCAACTTCACGTGGATCACGGGTCATGAAACCTGCAGTTCTTAGTGCTGATTTTGATTCCGCATCAATTTTAACAAGTGCTCTGGAGATTGCCAAACGAAGAGCTTCAGCTTGACCTGTTACTCCACCGCCATCAAGATTTACTTTGATGTCATACTTTTCAGCTACCTCTAAAAGGTTTAAAGGTTGTTTTACGATATACTGAAGAGTTCCGGTAGTAAAGTACTCGTTAAGCTCTTTTTTGTTGATGGTAATCTGACCCTTACCTTCGCTAACGTATATGCGAGCAACAGCTGCTTTTCTACGTCCAATAGCATTAATCACTTCCATACCTACTTATTTAATTGTGTTTAAATCTAATTTCTTTGGCTTTTGAGCTTCGTGTTTGTGCTCAGATCCTACAACTACATATAGGTTTGTGTAAAGAGTTCTTCCTAAGCGATTCTTTGGAAGCATACCTTTAACAGCCTTCTCAATTAATCTTTCTGGGTGTTTCGCCAAAAGATCAGCTGGAGTTTTAATTCTTTGTCCACCAGGGTGTCCTGTGTAAGAAAAATACTTTCTGTCTGTCATTTTGTTTCCAGTCATGCGTATTTTCTCTGCATTGATAATGATCACGTTGTCTCCACAGTCAACATGAGGAGTGTAATTAGGCTTATATTTACCTCTAATTAGCTTTGCTACTTTAGAGCTAAGTCTACCTAACACTTGGTCTGCTGCATCAATAACAATCCACTCTTTTGTAGCGGTTGCTTTGTTTGCAGAAACTGTTTTGTAACTTAATGTATCCACGTTAAAAACTTTTAATAATTATTACTTTCTTAATACAATTATTCCAAATTGGCTTGCAAAAGTACAAGAATCTTATAAATACACCAATTTTTTTAATGATTTATTGATGAAGAACTTAACCTGATGTGGATAATCGGGGTATTGTGGAGTAGTTAAGTCTGTCAAAAAATCAAATTGATACATTTCCCAATGTTGAATCCTTTACTTGCTAAGGGTAGTAGAATCAAGTTGTTGGGGTAGGGAATCTTCACGAATGAGCCTATCGTCACAATTTCTCTGCAAAAGTAGGAAATAAATTTATTTTAGAACTTACTTTTTGTTATTTTTTTAGAAAGAATTGTAATTGGAGGATTTGATATGCAGGAACTAAGGTGTTTTTCGGGTGCAGGATCCTAAATAATGAAATCGATGAATGAACGATTGAAAAAAGATTTTTACAGAAATGACATTGCGATTGTTGCAGAAAAATTGCTTGGGAAAATTATTGTTCGAAAATTTGAAACAGGAGTGGAAGAACGATTTCGAATAAGCGAAATTGAAATGTATATTGGAGAGGAGGATTTGGCATGCCATGCGGCAAAAGGTCGAACAAAAAGAACCGAGGTGATGTATTCTGATGGTGGTAGGGTGTATGTGTATCTTATTTATGGAATTCATTGGTTGCTAAATATTGTAACTGGAAAAATGAATCAACCACAGGCTATTTTAATTCGAGGAGTAAAGGGAATTAATGGGCCGGGTAAAGTTGGTAAGGTGTTGAAATTGGATAAAAGTTTTTATGGGGAAGATTTGGAAAAATCGAACCGTTTGTGGATTGAAGATGATGGGCTATTCTATAATTACACGGCACATCCAAGAATTAATGTGGACTATGCAGGTAAAATTTGGAAAAATAAGTTGTATCGGTTTAAAATTGATGTGGAATTGTTTTAATTCCAGGTAACTTTCTTTAGAAAGAAATCTCCATTTATTCGTAGATAGATTGCTGTGGCGTAATTCAAACTTGAATTTGTTGGGTTGTAGTACATGTCAATTTTCCCTGACAGATGAATGCCTTTGCTTATTTCCCGTTCGTAAAAATATTTAAATGTAATAAGATCTCTCCTGTTTTGGTAAGAGCCTGGTTTGCTATACGATATTGATTGGAATAATTCTGAACCCCTTGATGCTATAAAATGATATGCATTCCAATATCCTAATTTGAATTGGGAATGTTTTGTATTCAAGCCAACTCTTGGATAGAAAGCATGGCCTTTATTAAATATGAATTCGCTAATGGATGAATTGTCGCTTACGTAATAGGCTATAGCACTAATGTTCCATAAAGTAAACCTTGAGTTCTCAATTTTTCGTGAAAAATTAAGTCCTGAAGAAAAATTACCGATTGTTTGAACCGATTCATCAGCAGTATCTATTTCACCACCTCGGTGAGTAAAAAGAATATGCATTGGAATAGACAGGTTGTTTAGAGAGGTTGGGTTGTTTAATTGATAACTACTCGAAATTCCAAACGTGAATTTTTCCTGAAATGGATCGGCTTTCAATATAAATTGTTCCCAGTTAATCCATGTGTCAAGATTCAATCGTTTGGTATGATATAAGAATTGAATTCCACTTTCGGCTTTGTCTGTAAAGAACTTTTCGGGTTCAAACATGGGTTCAGAAAGCATGTGGTTATTATTTTGGTTTAAGCTTCCTAAAATTAAATTGATTTTATTTGAGGGCTGATAGTTTGCTGAGAAAACGGCTTGCGTTTCAGTGTAGCTTGTTCGTCCGGAATATTGTTGAAAGCGCATACCGGCTTCAATTCGAATTTTGGAGGATGGATAATAAACTAGCTTTGGAGTCGCGGAGTATCCAATCCAAGTTGCTCCATTAGAATAATCGCCGGAATACTCATTATTTTTTATGAAATTGAAATTTTCAAATCGTAAAAATAATTTATTGCTATCTGCTTTTATAAACTCTTTGTAATGTATAAAAGGAGTTTTAGAATCTTGTGCCAATAACGAATACTCGCATGTCAACAACAATAATAATATGATGAGTAGTAGTATGGAAGATTTATTCATGGTTCGCTTTTATGCCTGCCAATGTACTATTATCTTCAGAAATATCTTAATTGCTTGAAGTTATTTTTTCGTTTTTTGCATAAAAAAGGGTCTCTCTAATTGTAGAGAAACCCTAATGATTTGAATGCTTTGGTTGTGTATCGGTGAAAAAGACTAAATACCTTTAAACCAAATTTTAAATAAAATTGCATTCAATTCAGACTATATGTTATGCAGTTTCGTATGGCGAGTCTGGCAAAACTAATGCTAATATAAAGTATGCAAGGAGCATTAGTGGATTAAATAATGTTAGAATCAGCCATCCTGCTCTTACAATAACAGGGTCGAGGTCAGGATTAATGTATTGAGAAATTCCCCCACAAACACCTGCTATTTTCTTCTCTTTCGATCTTATTAAGCGTTTCATATTTCTAAAATTTAGATGTTGTTATTACTGTTCGTCTTCGTCATCAGTAAAAGTGAAATGTGATAAGGTTTTTAATTCATCAACATGAAAAT